>CAYYHT010000291.1:0-9018 GCA_964471355.1 uncultured Enterobacteriaceae bacterium | reverse complement strand
GCTCGGCGGCACCGGCCTGCCCTACCAGAACCCCGGCGCCATCGTGGCCATCAGCGGCGACGGCAGCGGCACGCACTGGGTACTCGAGAGCGTCGGCGGCTACCGTCCAAAGGGTGCGGGTGGTGTGGCCATCGGAGATGTCGACGGCGACGGCGAGGCCGACATCTGCTTCGCCGCAGACGACGCAGCGGTGGTGTGCATGGAGGGCAGCGGCGCGTTCAAGTTCGTGGCTCACGGCAACGACAACGCGTACGGATGCCCCGCTCTGGCCGACATGGACCACGACGGCGACACCGAGATCGTCTACGGCAATCAGATCTTCGACCACAACGGCAACCTGCTCGGTCTGGGCAACTACGGCGACGGCCGCAACTTCATGGCCGTTCCGGTCGATTGGAACGGCGACGGCACCATGGACGTGGTGGCCGGCAACGCGGTCTACGACATGGGGGGCAATGTCATCGCTTGGCTGGGGCTGTCAGGGCCACCGAGCAACCGCTACACCGAGGACGCCATCCCCGCGATTGGCGACCTGGACGGCGATGGCTTCCCGGACGTGGTCAAGGTGAACTGGGGCGAGATCGTCGCCATCGACAACATGGGCACCGAGCTGTGGCGGGCTGACATTCCGGGCGGCGGCAACGGCGGCCCCCCGACCATCGCCGACTTTGACGGAGACGGCAGCCCCGATGTGGGCGTTGCCGGCTCCAACGCCTATGGCGTGTTCTACGGCGACGACGGCAGCGTCATGTGGGAGAAGCCAGTCACCGACAACAGCTCGAACGTCACCGGCTCTTCGGTCTTCGACTTCGAGGGCGACGGCACCGCCGAGGTGGTCTATGCCGACGAATACACGCTTTGGGTCTTCCGCGGTCACGACGGCTTTGTGTTGATGGAAGACTCGAACCACGCCTCGGCGACCCTGTACGAGTACCCGGTCATCGCAGATGTCGACGGCGACGGTCACACCGAGATCATCAGCGCCAGCAACAAATACGGCGGCTCGGGCAGCACCGGCATCACCGTCATCGGTGACGAACACGACAGTTGGTACCCGGCGCGGCCCATCTGGAATCAGCACCAGTACCACATCACCAACGTCGACAACGACGGGCACATTCCCCAGTTCCAGACCCACAACTGGCTGACCTGGAACAACTTCCGCGCGGGCGGCACCGAGCTTGGGCCATCCAGCTGGATGGCGCAGCTGTACCCGAGCGAGCCGGACATGTGCCTGGGCGAGTGCGACGACATGACCATCGACGTCTACGTGCCCGTGTCGAACGAGGGCTTGCTCGACGCGGCGAACTTCGACCTGGCGTTCTATCGATACGCGGGCGCCACCGAGATCGTAGTCGCCACCTACAACGTGCACTACCTAGCCGGCGGCGACAGCACCATGGCTGGACCCATCACCATCGACTCCACACAGTGGGGCTTCGACGAGCTGTTCGTCCGCGTCGACCACGGCGATGTGAGCCTCGAGTGTGACGAGACCGACAACGTCATCGATCTGGGCCTGTGGCCCTACCCCGAGACCGACATGGACGGCGACGGCTTCACACCCGAAGAGTGCGGGGGCCTGGACTGCGACGACTTCGATCCCAGCGTGCACCCTGGCGCTGACGACCCGCCTGGCGACGGCATCGACTGGGACTGCGACGGCGAAGACGGCCGCGACTGTGACTTCGACGACGACGGCTACCAGCACCCCGATTGCCAGGGCGACGACTGCAACGACTTCGACGACACCATCAATCCCGGAGCCGAGGACATCGAGAACGACGGCATCGACCAGGACTGCGATGGCCTCGACGCGTTCGACCCAGGCGACGGCGACCTCAATCAGAAGTGCGGCTGCTCAAACGGGACCGAGGGTGGACTGGCGGTGCTTCCGCTGATGGCGCTGTTGCTGCTTCGTCGGCGCCGGTAGATGGCCGCGCAGTCTCCCGCACTCAAGGCCTTTCTCAAGTCGATGGGTGTACACGCCCATCTGCCCCTGTGGCGCGAGAACTACAGCCTGGGTGCTCTAGACGTCCTGCGTGACCGCGAGCTGGCCTTGGTCGAGGACATGCTCTGCGAGAAGCTCGCCGACTCGCCGGACATCCGCGCTGTTCGCGCTTTGGCAGCGATGAAGTCCGAATATGCCGTCCCGATTCTCAAGGCGTGCTGCTACCAATGGGAGGCCCACGGACTGTTCATCGCCGAGACGGCCTCTGCACTGTGGCTGATCTGCAAAGACGACAAGTCCCTTCCTCTTCTCTTGCACGTGCTCTCCGAAGCCGACGACGCACAAGCCCGCGTCGTTGCGGCAAAGGCCATCGCGGACCGACCCGAAGGCGAGGCGCTGCACGGATTGTTCGCCGCACTCTCGGACTCCGATGACGACGTGCGCAGTGCAGTGGTCGACGCCCTGTGGGTCCAGCTGTCACTGCCCACCCGCTACAACGGCATCTCGCCATTGGCAGCACTTCGCAGAGGGCTCGCCCAAGCCGAAGCCAAGTCGCGACGCGCTTCTCGCCAAGAACTCGGGCGCTACCTTCGCGACCGCGGCGTCGGCGAAGACGTCACCGGGTGGGAGCTGGGTTAGCCGGCGTCCATGCCCACTGCGTTCATCACTGGTTGCGGGACCGGCTTCGGTCATCGGCTCGCCAAGGCCCTGCTTGCAAGCGGATGGTCCGTCATCGCCACCGATCCCGAGACCGACGGACTTGGTGCTGCGCTCGGCGAGCCCAATCCCAAGTTGATCGTTCTGCCCCTCGACCTGCGGCACGCGCTTAGCATCGATCGAGCCACCGCCGCCGCAGTGGCACTGGGCCCCATCGATCTGTTGGTCAACAACGGTGGATTCGCCGTCTTTGGCAACGTCGAAGCAGCCGACCTCGACGCCGTGCGCGAGATGTTCGAGGTGAATGTCTTCGGCCTCGGGCGCGTGACCAGCCAGCTTCTGCCATCGATTCGCGCCCAGGGCGGCACCATCGTGAACCTCTCCAGCATCGCTGGCCGGCTCGTCTTCCCAGAGAGTGGCTGGTATGCGGCGAGCAAGCACGCGGTCGAGGCGCTCTCTGCCGCGCTCTACCAGGAATGCCGCAGCTTTGGCGTCCGCGTTCGGGTGATCGAGCCCGGCGCCTTTGCGACTCAGTTCAGCCACCGAGCCGCTGCCCACTCCCAGCCACGAAACGACGACGGCCCGTACTCCGCGGACTTTGCCGAGTGGGACGCGCGCAAGCAGAAAGCCCTCGTCCCACCGCAGGACCCCAATCGAGTGGTCGACGCCATCGTAGCCAGTCTGGCCGATCCGACGCCCTTCATGCGCATTCTTGTCGGCGACGACGCTATGCGGCTGCTCGGTCAGGCCGAAGACCCCGCCCCCGATGCTTGGCAGGGGTGATACCCTCCCGGCAATCCGGGAGACCCCCTTTGCGCCAACTCATCGCCCTCGCCCTGCTCTTTGCCCCGATCACCGCCGTTGCGGGCGCCAAAGACGCTGCCGTCAAAGCAGCCATGGAGAAGATCTGGGAAGAGGGTGACCTCAGCGTCATCGACGATGCCTACGAAGAAGAGCTCGGCAATGAGATTCGCCGCTTCGTGCAAGAGAACAGGGACCTGTACCCCGACCTCAAGATCGAGATTGTCGACAGCGTCATCAAGGGCAACCGCTACGTGACGGTCTGGGAGGCCATCGGCACCCACAAGGACCTCAAGCGCCGCGTCCGGCTCGAGGGCGTCAGCGTGCGAACCCGTGAAGGCGGCGTGTTCACCGAAGAGAAGATGTTCTACGACCAAAAGAGCATCTACGACCAGCTCGGCTTCACGGTCAGCCCGCCCGAGGGCTTGAGCCCGTTCAAGGTGGCTGGCAGCCGTGCCGACGCCCCCGCTGAACACAAGCCCGCCGAAGCTCCAGCAGCCGAAGAGGCCCCCGCCGAGGCCCCTGCAGCCGAAGAGTCCGCGGCCGAGGAAGCCCCCGCCGAAGCGCCCGCTGCCGAAGCGCCCGCTGCCGAAGCGCCCGCAGCCGAAGAGAAGCCCGCCGAGGAGTGAGCGCTCCAGGCTCTCTGCACCCAACCGTCAGCCTCGACTCACTGTCGGTGACGTTGACTCACGAGTGGCCAAAGAACCCCGGAGGGTGTGCGCGGCAGATCGTCTGGGGAGAGCTGTTCATCGCCGGGCTCGCAGGCCTCGCACTCTTTCTGACGGCGGGTGGCGGATTGATCGCGATCTTCCTCAGCTGGTTCACGGTGGCCGCGATCGGACTCGGCATCTGGTACCAGGCTGCGTGGCCGACCCACCACTGGCGCATGACGATGTCGCCGACCGGCATCACCTATGTCGACAAGGACCTCGAGCCGCGCAACCAGACCGACGAATTCATCCCCACCGCTCGAATCGTGCGGGTCGCCCTCGAGCTCGACCATCGCGATGAGCAACACTTCATTCGCGTGTACCTGCGCGATCCGGAAACGAACATGGCGTTCGGCTGCGGCAAGCAACCTCGCGAGGATGTGAAGTGGCTGGTTCGGCAGATGATCGCCCGCTACCAGCCCGACGACGAGGATCTAAAGCTGGCGCAGGACGCCCAAGAGCAGAGCAAGCGCATGGCTGACCGCTCCACCGAGCGCGACCCGGGTTAGCGGTGGGTGTCGCTGCGGGTGGCCTGCATGAAGCCGGCCTGAGATGAAACCGCAACAACCTGATCCGGGTCATGCCGGCGGAGGAAAGCGCGTCATGGAAGGCTACGAAACCTACAACGGTGGTCCAAACCGCAAAATCACCCTGGGAACCATCGGGGGCATGAAGATTCCTGCCCGCGAGATTCCCTTGTCGACCGGCGACACATTCACGGTCTACGACACCTCGGGCCCTCAGGGTCATGACGTGCACCAGGGGCTGCCCAAGTCCCGCGCCGAGTGGGTCAACAAGCGCGTCGAGCGGGGCGACACCAACTTCTCCCAGATGCACTACGCGCCACAGGGCACCATCACCGAAGAGATGGAGTACATCGCGATTCGCGAGGGCGTCACCGCCGAGTTCGTGCGCAAAGAAGTGGCCGAAGGACGCGCCATCATCCCGGCAAACAGCCGCCACCTCGAGCTCGAGCCGATGATCATCGGGCGCAACTTCAAGGTGAAGGTCAACGCCAACATCGGCAACAGCCCGACCCACTCCTCGATCGAAGAAGAGGTCGAGAAGCTGCAGTGGTCCCTTCAGTGGGGTGCCGACACGGTCATGGACCTGTCCACCGGCGCCAACATCACCGAGACCCGCGAGGGCATCATTCGCAACAGCCCGGTTCCGATCGGCACGGTGCCCATCTACCAGGCCCTCGAAAAGGTGAACGGCGTCGTCGAAGACCTCGACATCGACCTGTTCCTCGAGGTGCTCGAAGAGCAGGCGGAGCAGGGCGTGGACTACTTCACCATCCACGCTGGAGTCTTGCTGCACCACGTGCCGATGACCGCCGACCGCATCACCGGCATCGTCAGCCGCGGCGGCTCGATCATGGCCAAGTGGTGCCTGCACCACCACAAAGAGAACTTCCTGTACACCGAGTTCGAGCGCATCTGCGAGCTGCTCAAGAAGTACGACATCAGCTTCAGCCTGGGCGACGGCCTGCGTCCCGGCTGCATCGCCGACGCCAATGACGCCGCCCAGTTCGGCGAGCTTCACGCGCTGGGTCGCCTGACCGAGATCGCTTGGAAGCACGACGTCCAGGTGATGATCGAGGGACCCGGCCACGTGCCGATCAACAAAATCCAAGAGAACATGACCGAGCAACTCGAGCACTGCTTCGAGGCTCCGTTCTATACGCTGGGGCCGCTGACCACGGACATCGCTCCTGGCTACGACCACATCACCAGCGCCATCGGGGCCGCCATCATCGGCTCCCAGGGCTGCGCGATGCTCTGTTACGTGACTCCCAAGGAGCACCTGGGCCTGCCCAACAAGGACGACGTCAAGCAGGGGCTGATCGCCTACCGCATTGCGGCCCATGCCGCCGACGTCGCCAAGGGACACCCCGGAGCCCAGGACCACGACGACGCCCTGTCATTGGCTCGCTTCGAGTTCCGGTGGGAAGACCAGTTCAACCTGGCTCTCGACCCGCAGACCGCCCGCGACTACCACGACGAGACCCTGCCGGCTGCCGGCGCCAAGGTCGCCCACTTCTGCAGCATGTGCGGACCGCGTTTCTGCTCAATGAAGATCAGCCAGGAAGTGCGCGAGTACGCCGCCAAGGGCATGGCCGACAAGTCAGCCGAGTTCAAGCAGACCGGCGGCGAGATCTACCAGCCGACCGCCAAATAGGTCGTGATCGCCGATCTGACCGAGGCGGACCTGCCCGCGGCGGCGATCTACAACCACTATGTGGCCACCAGCACGGCCACATTTCACACCGCTTCGGAGTCGGACGACGACTTCAGGAGTCAGGTGTTCTTCGACCACCCGGTGCACGGATCGCTCGCGCTGCACGACGGCGATGAGCTGCTCGGGTACGGCATCGTCGCCCCCTTCAAGAGCCGCTGTGGCTACCGAGGCACGGCCGAGCTGACCGTCTACTTGGCCACCGGAACGACGGGCCGTGGCCTAGGAGGCCAGCTGCTCATAGCACTCGAAGAACGCGCGCGATCAGTGGGTCTGCGCACAGTCATCGGCACGCGCTCTGCGCCGAGAACACCGCCAGCATTCGCATGCTCGAGCGGCAGGGCTACCAAAAGGCCGGCCACTACCAAGCTGTCGGCGAAAAATTCGGCCGCCTTCTCGACGTCGTGACCTACCAAAAGCTGCTGTAGCAGCGCGCCGCCGACTCGCAGCGAACGGAGTGAGGAATGGTGAGGAATGGAGGAATGGTGTCGGAATGGTGTCGGGAATGGTGTCAGGTATTTCCATTTTCCATTTACTGTGAGGGAATGGTGTCAGGTATTTCCATTTTCCATTTACTGTGAGGAATGGTGTCAGGGAATGGTGTCAGGTATTTCCATTTTCCATTTACTGACAGACAAACGCCGACTATGGGTCCGTAAATGGAAAATGGAAATACCTGACACCTGTTCCCCTGTTCCCGACAGACGAACGCCGACTATGGGTCCGTAAATGGAAAATGGAAATACCTGACACCTGTTCCACCTGTGACACCTGTTCCACCTGTGACACCTGTGCGCTGAGCGGCGGGCGAGAGCGTCGGGCGAGTGTCATTCCGTCGCAGCTCGCTGCGGCCTGGAATGACCGCCCGCAGCGATTGCCCGACGCCAGCGCACTCCCGACGAAGCGACGACGAGAGTCGCGATCGGCCTCCGAATTGACACGGTCGCGGGGACATAGGACACCTAGATCATTCGATCCGGGGTGACGGGGCAAAACGGGATTCAATCTGGTTTCGACGCGGAATTGCGTCTTGTTTTGAAACCGGACCGAGCTCACCAGGCGCCCTGTGCCCTCGCGACTGTGCCAATCAGGGGAAGCCACCTCCTGTGTCGCACTCTCCAGAGTCGACATCACCGGTGTCATCGTCTTCGCAATCATCGGGAACGCCGTTGCCGTCGGCATCGGGGTCGACCGAATCTTCGAGTCCATCGCCGTCGGCGTCGTTGAACGCGGCGTCATCATCATCGAGGTCTTCGGCCTCGTCGCGAACGTCGTCGTCCGTCTCGAACGGATCCCCTTCCTGGCCGCCAAAGGCGAACGGGCCGAAGCACCCTGTGCCCACCAGGGCAAAGGCTGCCAGCGCGTATAGCCGGGTATCGGGGATGCGCATGTTGTGGACCTCCATCGTTCTCGCACCTTCAATGTGACCTCACCGCGGCGGGATGGCAACGCGATACTGCACAAAGCATGGGGCGGATCTGCGGGAGTGCGTGCAGATCTGCTATAGTCGCCGTCCATGGACTTCGAACTCATCGGCCGACAATTTCTCGTCGCTCTGCGCGACAAGCGCTCTCAGGTCGCTTGGTCTCGACGACTCGGGTACAAAAGCAACGTCGCCTATGCGTGGGAGTCTGGGCGACGCTGGCCGACCGCTGCCGAGGCAATGCGCGCCTCAAAGCGCACGAACATCGATCTGCATGCGGCGTTCACAGACTTCTATGGCGCCACGACGCCGACCTTCCTGTCGGCCTTTGACGACTTGGCCAGCCCAGAGGCCGTGGCGGCCTTCCTCGATGAGATGCGCGGCTCGGTCTCGATCACCGACCTTGCACGGCGGGCCGAGCTGTCCCGCTACTCAGTTACCCGCTGGCTGTCCGGAGCAACCCAACCCCGGCTTCCCGACTTCTTTCGGTTGATTGAAGCCTCGTCGCTGCGGCTGGTGGACTTCGTCGCGTCCTTCGTCCCCCCCGAGAGCGTGCCTGAGATCTTCCCCACCTGGCGGCGACTCGAGGCCCGGCGGCGAGGAGCCTGGGAGGCGCCGTGGACCCAAGCGATTCTGCGTGTGCTCGAGCTCGAGGACTACCGCAACCTGCCCCAGCACGAAGAGGGATGGATCGCCAAGCGCGTCGGCATCTCTGTCGAGGAAGAGACCCGCTGCATCGAACACCTGTTGCTGACCCAGCAGATTCGCAAGCGAAAGGGGCGGTACCACATCGACATTCTGGCTGTGGATACCCGTCGAAATCCGACCGCAAGCCGTCACCTAAAGGGTCACTGGGCCGGCGTGGGCGTGGACCGAATCAACGACTTCGCCCCAGGGCAGTTCAGCTACAACGTCTTCACCGTGTCCGCGGCGGACTTCGAGCGAATTCGCCAGTTGCACCTCGCTTATTACCATGCCATGCGGAATATCGTTGCATCGTCGACTCCTGGAGAGCACGTGGCCGTCGCCAACATTCAGCTGTTCATGCTCGATCCAAAGGAGGCGAAGTGATCCTGCTCGCAGTGTTTGCCTGCACCGGCACAGTCGAAACAGACACCGACCCGGATGCCTGGCAGCTTCCCGAGTGCCTGGGCTTCGGGCCCACCACGGTCACCGGGCAGCTCGCAAACCCATCCATCGACGAGGCGTCCGGCATCGTCGCAAGTCCCAGGGGCACG
>CAYYHT010000290.1:0-9048 GCA_964471355.1 uncultured Enterobacteriaceae bacterium | reverse complement strand
CTGCTCAAAGAACAGGTGTTCGTGTACAAACAGATACCGCTCGACCAGTGTCCCGAAGGTGTCGACTGTACCCTTGAAGAGTATGGACCCGACAAAGAGGGGCCGGTCACCATGACCGTGCAGCCCGCGTTCTGGGGCGCGCAGACGCTGATGATTACTGCCAGCGACGGCACCAACGAATCCAACAGCACCACGCCCACCCAGGGCATCAAGGTCAACGCCCGGCCGAACAACCCGCTTGCAGTGTCCATCAGCCCCGAGTTCGCCGTCGTACAGGGCGACCTGGTGATGGACTTCGATCCAGGGGACAAGGCCACAGACCCCGACGCGAACACCCTCGTGCATGTGCTCGAGTGGCGCCAGCAAGTCGAAGACGTGGACGAGAACCCGTTGTGGTTCAGCGTCGATGGCCTCAAGAGCCCCAACGATGGCGACACCCTGACCTTGCCTGGCAATCGCGTGCATCCCGGCCACACGTGGCAGGCCTGGGTCGAAGTTCGCGAGGTCGATGACGACCCCAACACCCTCGCACCCGGCGGCTGGGAGTTCAGCACCATGCTGGGCTCGATCACCGTGCCCGACAGCGTCGATTCGCCCAATCCCCCGACCCTGAGCTTGGTTCCCGATCCGGCCACCGTCTTTTCTGATCTGACGTGCGAGCTGACCCTGGGCGCCGACGTGGTCGGCAGCGAGGTCGTTCACCGCTACCGGTGGGTCAAGGACGGCACCGACCAGTTCCTGGCCGACACACTGACCACGATCGCCGCAGATGATCTGGGCCCTGGTGATGTGTGGCAATGCTTCGCACTGACCGAAAATCTGATCGGCGGTGCAAAGAGCGCCGAGGCATCGTCCAACATTGTGACCATCGCCGAGGTGGACATTGCGCTGTCCGGCGTGCCCTTTGTCGACGGTGCGATCACCGGCGACAACCTTGGACGCACAGGAAGTGGCTTCCAGGCGTTTGCAGACGGCCTGGCCGACGGTCCAACAGATGTCGCCATCGGCGATCCGGCGGACATCTCGGGCACCCACAGCGGTGCGGTGCACATCTACTCCCCGAGCGACTTTGCGGCCGGCACGGACACGCTGACCTTGCTCGGACCCATGAGCAGCGACTTTGGGACGGCCATCAGTCCATGGCCCGACCCCTCTGGCAGTGGGGTGGATGGATTGATTGTGTCCGCTCCCGGCATCCGTCAGGTCATCGTGTTCCGCGGCGAGACTCTGGGCAGCACAGTAGGCACCATCTGGGCCGACACCGCCGATACTGGACAGACGACCTGGTCTGCCATGACGCCAACGACGCCCAAGCGCATTGAGCACAGCGATGCTGTGGGCGTTCTCGGACCCGCCATCGGCGGCCGAATCGGTACCGATGGCGGTGGTGCCATCGCGGTTCGCTACACCGATGACGCCTTGTTTCAACCGGTCATCCACGTGCTGCCGACCAACGAACTAGGCGCAGACATCGACCTCAAGACCCTGCCCACACGCACCGTCAGTCCGACTACGGCCTCACACCGCGAGTTCGGGGCTGCCATGGTCGCCGGCGGTGACCTCACCGACTCGGGCAATGGCGATCTGCTCATCGGCAGCCCGACCTCGGGAGCCCCCAACGCCGCAGTCGTGGCGCTGGGTTCGGTCCTGTTCTCGGGCGGCGCTGTCCCATTCACCGAAGCGGACGCAGGAATTGTCCTTCCGGCAACCGGCGGCAGCAACGACGTCGAAGCCGGCGCATCTGTCGCGTGGCTTGGAGATGTCAATGGCGATGGCTTTGACGACTTCGCTGTCGGGGCACCGGGCGCGGGCAGCGATGACGGCGCAGTGCACATCTTCTTCGGAGCCGCCACACCGACCTATGTGTGGGCCACGCCAGACGCCCAGATCGTCGGGGATTCGGGTGCGACACAGGCTCTGGGCGCCCATCTGACAGCAGTCGGAGACCTCGACGGGGACTCCATTCCTGAATTGGCAGTGGGCTCGGACGTATCGGATCGTGGCCTGGTTGAACTGTACACCGGCGGCTCAATGGCCTCTGGCGGCGTCATCACACAGCCCCTGTTCAGCTTGGCTGGTGAAAACGCTGGCGACGGCCTGCGTCCTCTGGGCTGGGTCGGCGACGCAGACGACGATGGCGTGCCCGAGGTGCTACTCGGAGCGCCATTCTTTGACGGCGACAGCAAGGGCACCGCATACCTGTTCGATTCGCTGCCCTAGGCTGCTAGGCCTCTTCAGCTTGCGGAGCCCACTGCGGCCGCGTCGGCGGGCAGCGCACCACCTGTCTCGTCTTCGGGAGACCGGCCGACAAAGCGGACGACAGCGATACATGCCACAGCGCCGATGGGAATGAGCAGCAGCGGATTGACGCCGAAGCCTGCGGGCAAGGTGCCGGCAAACACAGCGATACTGCCTGCGGTCAGCGCATACGGCAGCTGGGTGCGCACGTGCGTGACGACGTCGACCCCCGAACCCAGTGCCGACAGAACCGTGGTGTCCGAGATGGGCGACGCGTGGTCACCCAAGCATGCTCCAGCGAGCACGGCTGCGGTGCTGGCAAACAGGATGTGAGGCAGCTCGGGCGCCAGCTGAATCGCCAACGGCACCACAAGGGGAATCAAGATGCCCATCGTGCCGAATGACGTGCCCGTGGCAAATGCAGTCGCCCCTGCTAGCAAAAAGACCGCGGTGGGCAATGCCCACGGAGGCAGTACGGGACCGAGCAGCTCGGAGAGGTAGTGGTTGGCGCCGGTGGTCTCGACAGCGCTGACGAGGCTCCAGGCCAGGTACAGAACCACCAGCGCCTCGAACACGGGGTGCACTCCCTTCCACAGGGCGCGCGTGACCTGTGCCGAGTCCATGGCCTTTTGCTCGACCGACATGCTCACAGCCACCCACAACGCCACCAACGCACCACAGAGCATGTCCACATAGGGAAACTTTGCAGCGCCCAAGATCTCGAACAACCGCGCGCTCGATGCCTTGTCGCCAAGATTGTGCACACCGTCCCCAAGCAGCAAGCCCAGCGTCAGTACAACCAGGGTCAGTACGGGCAACGCGGCCAGCCATGTCCGATCCTCATGCTCGACCTCGTCAACTACTGGCGCCTGCTTGCGGGCCCGCCGTGCCGCCTGCTCGGCATGGAACATGGGGCCGAAATCTCGCCCCATGATGGCGACCGAGCCGACAAATACGATGGTGAACAGGCTGTAAAACCGGTACGGCAGCGCATCGATGAAGATGCTGAACCCAGTCATGCCCGCCATGGCTGACGGGATGTCTTTGGGCAGCGCATCTTGAATGATGCCGACCTCGTACCCGACCCAGGTGCTGACCAGCGCCAATGAAGCGACCGGTGCCGCAGTCGAATCCACGATGTAGCTGAGCTTTGCGCGGCTGACCCCGTGCTTGTCACAGAGGGGGCCCATGGCGTTGCCGACGACGAGGCAGTTGGCGTAGTCGTCGAAGAAGACGATCGCACCAGCCAACCAGCTGCTGACCATCGCGCCACGGCTGCCCTTTGCGTATGTCTCGACTCGCCGGACCATTGAGCGGGTGCCTCCAGACTCGCCCATGACTCCGACTGTGGCGGCTACGGCGAGTGAGAATGCAGAGATCGTCAGGTGATCGAGATTGAACAGTGCATGACGCACCGCCGACCACATGCCGCCCATGGCACCCACCGGGCTCCACGATGCGGCAACCAGAGCGGCGGTGACCACCCCCGCGGCCAAGCTAGGAATGACACGCTTGGTCGCCAGCGCGAAGCAGATCGCGACCGCCGGTGCGAGCAGACTCGCGGCTCCTGCATGACCTTCCATGGTTCAAACTCCCCAACACGGTGATGCGCGGTTAATACCAATCATCGATTGAGGGAAATGCGTGGCTCTATTGGCTGGATTGTTGGTGTTCGTGGGTGTGCTGGCCATCGGCTTCACCACGCTGGGCTTGCTCAATCCCGGCCGTCTGCTGCAGCGAAACCCAGGTCCATCACACGCTCACATTCCGATGCGTGTCGAAGTCGATCTGCGCGAATTCAACCAGTTCGAGATCGAGGGCATGCAACTTCACTGGCCGTCCGAGTCAGGTCGTGACGACGCTGCGTTCCGAAACCTGCCCTGGCCATCGAGCACCTGGGACGACCCCCACTTTGGCAAGGCCCTCACTGGCGACATGGCGACCGCACTCGAGCTCGACCAAGACACGCCGCAGCCCGCTCGCCAGCGCCTCGATGACCTACGGCAGCGAGCAGCCACCAAGCCCCGTCAACTCGCCTCGCGGGCCCAGCAGGAAGTGCAGCAAGTCCGCGAGCGCGCTGAAGAGGACTTCTTCGAGGCCGTCGACCGGGGCCGCAAGAAGGTCAGCAAGCAGCTGGGATTCGACCCCGCAGACGTGCCGGCGATGGTCCGTGAATACGGACTCGCGGGCGCAGTCGAGCGCATTCGCAAGCAGACGGGCTGGGACTTCAAAGACGCGGCTCAGTTCGTAGCAAAGGCCCTGCGAAACTAGGAGCAGTCCCGTGAACCAGCACTTTGTTGTGCTCAAGTTCGGCGGCACAAGTGTGTCTAGCCTTGAGCGTTGGCAAGTCATCGCCGATCAGGTGCGGCAGCGGTCGGTTGAGGGCAAGCGGCCCGTGGTGGTGTGCAGCGCCATTCGTGGTGTCTCCGACGAGCTTGTGGCCATCGTGCAGCACGCGCCAAGCGGCAAGCACGTCGATGCCTTGGCCCGGGTCGAAGCCCTGCACGCCGGACTCGCACAAGAGCTTGGCGTAGACCTCGAAGCGCTCTTGCGGGCGGACCTCGACGACCTGGGTCGCTTGGCTCTTGGGGCGCAGCTGATCGGCGAGGTCAGTCCTCGCCTGCATGCCCGCATCTTGGCCTATGGCGAGCTGATGCTGACACGCCTGGGCACCGCGTGGCTGCAGTCTGTGGGAGTTCGGGCCACCCGAGTCGACGCCCGTGATTGCCTGCGGGCGACAGACGAGGGCGGCAACACCGAACACCGACGCTACCTGTCCGCGAGTGTGTCCCATGGCCAGGACGACGAGCTTCGCGCACGCCTTGGCTCCCTCGATGCCGACGTCATCGTCACCCAAGGCTTCATCGCTAGGAATCGGGCGGGTGAGTCGGTGTTGCTTGGGCGCGGGGGCAGCGACACCAGCGCCGCCTGCTTCGCGGCCGTCCTCGCCGCAGACGCATGCGAGATCTGGACCGACGTGCCAGGCATGTTCACCGCCAACCCGCGCGCCATTCCGATGGCACGGCTGCTTCGCACGCTCGACTACGACGAGGCCCAAGAGATCGCGTCATCTGGCGCTCGCGTCTTGCATCCCGCCGCCATCGCACCGGTACGCGAAGCGAATATTCCTCTGTCGATCCGCTGCACCCCGCACCCAGGCATGGACGGAACGACCATCGGCGGCACCGGTGCTGTCGGCGGACCGCAGGTCAAGGCCATCTCGGCTCGGCTTGGCATCACGCTGATCAGCATGGACACGGTCGGAATGTGGCAGCAGATCGGCTTTCTGGCCGACGTCTTTCAGCACTTCAAACACCACGGCCTGTCGATCGACTTGGTGTCGACGTCCGAGACGAACGTCACCGTGTCCCTCGACCCTTCCGCGAACGGCCTGGACTCGGACACTGTCGACGCCCTACTGCGGGATCTCGGCACCACATGCCGGGCCCGGGCCATCGGTCCATGCGCTTCCATCAGCCTTGTGGGTCAGGGCATTCGCGCCATCCTGCACAAGCTAGGTCCGGCTCTGGAGCTATTTGAAGAGCAGCCCATTCACTTGGTCAGCCAAGCAGCAAGCGACCTGAACCTGACCCTTGTCACCGACGAGGAACAGGCGGACCGCCTGGTTCGCGAGCTGCACCATCTGCTGTTCCGCGAACGGCGAAAAGACGCGACGCTAGGCCCTTCCTGGGAGGAGCTTTTCGACGCTGGTGACTCTCGACCCACAGCGAGAGCCCCGGTCTGGTGGCGAACCAAGAGCGATGCCTTGCTGACGCTTGCGGACCGGTCACCGCTATACGTCTACGACGGCGAAACCCTCGATGAGCGCGCTCGCTCACTGGTCGCGGTGCCTGGAGTGGACCGCGCGTTCTATGCCATGAAGGCCAACGACCATGAGGGGGTGTTGAGGCGCATCACCAGCCACAGCATCGGCTTGGAGTGTGTCTCTCTGGGCGAAATCGACCACGCGTTGGCAGTGGTGCCCGGGCTAGAACCTGCGTCCATCCTGTTCACGCCGAACTTCGCCGGAAGACGGGAGTATGAACAGGGCTTTGCGCGCGGTGTGCACATGACCCTCGACAGTCTGTACCCACTGCAGCACTGGCCCGAGGTGTTTCGCGGCCGCTCAGTGCTGATTCGCATGGACCCTGGTCGCGGACGCGGGCACCACGCCCACGTGCGAACCGCCGGCAGCAGCTCCAAGTTCGGCGTCTCTGCCAGCCGCCTAGACGACCTCGTCGCGTTGGCCGAAGCTGCGGGAGCCCGGGTCACAGGCCTGCACGCGCACGCAGGGTCAGGAATTCGAACCCACGAGAACTGGTCCGAGAACGCACTCTTCTTGGCCGGCGTTGCACAGCGCTTTGCAGATGTCCGTGTCCTGGACCTGGGCGGGGGCTTTGGAGTTCCCGAGCGCCCCGGCGATGACCCACTCGATCTCGAGGCCGTCGGAGCGTCGATCCTTCGCTTCAAGCGCGCACACCCGCAGTTCGAGATCTGGGTCGAACCCGGCAGATTCCTGGTGGCCGAGTCCGGTGTCTTGCTGACCTCGGTCACGCAGGTCAAGAGCAAGGGAGAGGTGCGCTACGTCGGCGTCAACGCCGGAATGAACGCACTCATTCGCCCGGCGCTCTACGGAGCCTGGCACGAAATCGCGAACCTGAGCCGCCTGGACCAGCCGCTTCAGCCACCAGTCAATGTCGTTGGCCCCATCTGCGAGAGCGGCGACACCCTCGGATACGACCGCCGACTGCCGCTGACGCGGGAAGGAGACGTCCTGTTGGTCGCTACCGCGGGCGCCTACGGCCGTGTCATGTCCTCGGACTACAACCGTCGCGCGCGCCCCACCGAGGTCGTGCTGGACTGACGCGAGTCCGCAGCCTGCTATTGTCAGGCTGTGACGCACTCCAAACCAGTCAACGCTTCGGGCACCCTGATCGCTGGGCGTTGGGAGTTGAAGGAGCAGATCGGCTCGGGAGCAGTCGCTGCGGTCTACCGAGCCGTGGACACGACCGACGGCTCAATACGCGCGATCAAACTGCTCGATCCCTCACTCACTGATGAGTTCGGCTATCGCTCGCGTTTTGTGTCCGAAGGCAAGGCAATGTCGCGGATGCACCACCCGAACATCGCTCGGGTCTTTGCATACGGTGAAGCCGAGAACCACTTGTACACCGTCATGGAGTACGCATCGGGTGGCACGGTGTTGGATCACCTCAACGGCGGCGAACGGTATCGGACGTTGCCTGCGATGCGCATCATCTTCGAGGTGCTGCAGGCCCTCGCCGTGGCCCACCGAGAGGGGGTCATCCACCGGGACGTGAAGCCGTCCAACGTGCTGTTCTCCGAAGACGGCGGTGTGCGCCTTGCGGACTTTGGCATCGCCCGATTCCTCGATGACAAAGTGCCACACCGCACCATCAGCGGCGCCAGCATGGGAACCCTCGGCTACATGGCCCCTGAACAGGGCAAGAACGCCCGCCACGTGGGCAAGACCGTGGACCTGTACGCCGCCGGCGCCACCTTGTACGTGATGCTGGTGCGCAAGAATCCGCTGTCGCTCGCGGGCGCAGACAGCAATCCCGACATCTTGCTGAAGCTTCCCCTGCCCGTCCGCCTGCTCATCGGCAAGGCCTGTTCCTACAAGGTCGACGGTCGATACAAGACCGCGCGCAAGATGGCCTACGACCTCGCTGGTGCCCGCGACGTCATCGGAGGGGCCCGGGGCGAGCCACGGGTCGCGGACACATGGATGGCCGAATTTGACCGGCTGACGACGGGACCTCTGTAGACGTCAACGGAGCGGCGCTGCTGATGCTCAGCGGCTGGTGACCGCTGGCACAACCTGGGCGAGCACCGTGCAGAATGCACTGACCTCGGCCTCTGTCGACGCGGGACCCAAGCTCACTCGGATGGCACCGTCTGCGGGTTCAAGCCCCATGGCACGCAGGACAGGAGAGGGCGACAGGCTGCCCGAAGCGCAGGCGGCTCCGGCCGAGACGCAGAATCCACGCAGATCTAAAGCCTGGACCAACGTCTCGCCCACCACGCCTTCAAAGACCGCACAGCTGGTCTGCGGCAGCCGTTGGTGGGGGCTGCCGAGCCCTGCGACTCGTCCTCCAGCCGCCTGCAAGGCAGCGTCAAGTTGCTCGCGCAGAGGCAGCCAGGACGCTCTGCGCTCATCGAGCCGAGCTGCGGCAAGCTCACACGCGACGCCGAAGCCAACGGCCAAGGCGGTCGGAACAGTTCCCGCCCGACGGCCCCTTTCTTGGCCTCCTCCACTCAACAGCGGTGGGAAGGCATCGCCGGTCTTCAAGATCAGCGCGCCAATGCCGGGCGGCCCGCCGAGCTTGTGGGCGCTCAACGTGACGCCATCGACGTCGCCGAGGGTCAATCGGAGCCGACCGGCCGCCTGGGTAGCGTCCACATGTGTGAGGACCTGCCCAGACGCACTCGGGGCGCTCTGGACGGCCCCGGTCTCGTGGTTTGCTGCTTGAATGGTGACCGCGGCGGCATCGCTGTGCACGGCCTGGTGCACCCGCCCCCACTCGTCGACGCTGCCCCACAGCAACGTGTAGCCGTGCTGCTTGTGTAGCCAGGACGCAGCCGCGAGTACGCTTGGGTGCTCGATGCGATTGACATGCAACCCCCGGCGCGGATCGAGCAGAGGCAGTGCGCGCAGGAAGGTGTGATTGGCCTCGGTGGCACCGCTGGTAAAGATCACGCCCGAAGCATTGCCGCCTACCAGCTTGTCAACCTGTTCGCGAGCCCTCTCGACCGCTGTATAGGCGCCCTGACCGGCGCGGTGTATCG
>CAYYHT010000289.1:2102-9067 GCA_964471355.1 uncultured Enterobacteriaceae bacterium | reverse complement strand
GGACCAAGACCGCCCAGGGAGGCGAAGCTGCGCTTTACCTGATCGGTGCTCTAGTGCCGACCCCTCCGCGCCAAGACCTCTTCTTTGCTGGGGATGTTGAGGGCGTTGCAGTAGCCATCGCCGGCCGAGTACTGCGCATAGGCCGCGAACGGCTGCCTTTGGCCGTGGTTCTGGCCGTAGTAGCAGGCCGCCAGCATGTGCACGGCGACGATGGGGTAGGCGTAGTGCTGAGTCTCGGCCGAGAACTTGCCTCCACAGCGGCCCATGCCGCCCGACACGTGGGGGCTATCGCACTTGATGTTGTCGCCATAGAACTGCGCCCACTCGTCCTCTTCCACGTTCTTCTGCCAGATCTTGAGCGACTGCAGCACATTGGTCTTGCGGCGCTGACCGAAGCGTTCGTCGTGGTAGCCAGTTTTGTGAGACAGCAGCATGATCTGGACGGCGGCGCCGGACTCGCGGATGCGCTCGTCGCTCCACACCTCGCCGAGGGTGAAGGCAGCAGCACCTGTGCTCAGGGCCAGGTCGGCGCGATTGTCGATGCGGCACTTGATGATGCGGCAGTGCATGCGGCCCGCCCCCTGACTGAGGTCGGCGTACACTCGCTCCTTGAGAGGGGGAACCGCCCGGGCAGTGGGGCTCCAGATTCCGCCGTCGCCCTTGAGCTTGCAGTCGGTCACCTGGAAGTTGCTGCTGCTGTCCTGGCCCACTCGGTAGGCGGTCTCGGGCATAAACTGCCACGGGCCTTTGGCGCAGGCGCGGCTCTGAGATGACGAGCGATACTGGCTCTCGGCGTAGGGAATGGCGGCAGCGATCTCGGGGATGCCCTTGTCTCGCAGCTCGGTGAGCGTCTTGGCATAGTCATCGGCCACCGCTTCGAGCCGAATGAAGAATGCCCACGAGCCGGCATGCTGCTGCACCGACGCGGAAGTGTGCATGTAGAAGCGCTCGTCCCAGTGCTCCGGATTCTCTAGCTTCTTGCGGTCGGCAGCTCTGGCATTGGGCTTCATCACGAAGTCCAGAAAGGGTCGCTGCAGCGCCTCGAGCACGTGTTCATTCGGCTCGGTGTCGATCAGCGAGGCGTAGTCATAGAAATCCTCGCCCATCTGGACGGGCGCCACCCTGTGGTGGTCGCCATGGTGAGGATGAATGAGGATGGACATCACGAGACCAGTGCCGGCCAGGACGCCGCAGATGCCGACAGCCCACAGGCAGCCAAGCCCCCACCGCACGCGGGTGCCAAACTGCTCGACGCCGCCGGTTCCACCAGGGGCCACGCTCACCTCCGCATGTCAGGGGACACTGGAGTGGAGTGTAGCGGGCGCGTCCGGTTCCACCGGAGGTAGGCTGAAGCCAATGACCACCCCGCAGCGCATCGTGCACGGCCTCATCATCGGCATCCTGTCGACGGGATTCCTGGCCGCGTTGTACATGGTCTTTGTCGTGTACCGAATTCCAGGTGCGGGCGTCGGCCCCATGTTCGGAGCGGCCCCCGACGTGGATCCGGACTTCTTTTTGCAGCGGCGGCTCTATGCGTTGGAGGCGTGGGTCACCTTCGGCTTTCTGAGTGTGTACCTAGCCCTGACTTGGCTGCGGCCCAAGGGCGACTGACTCGGTGTCGAGCAGCTCGACAATCTGGGATTCCTTGCGCTGTGCATCCTCGAAGCCCAGCTGTTCGAGCTGTGCTGTGAAGGCCCTGTCGAAGTACAGATAGGACAGCAGGTCGGACTCCGATGCATGGCCTCGATCGGCAATGGTGGCCAGCATGGCGCGCAGCGGCCCCGAGACCCGCGGCGGCCTGGAGCGAAAGGTCTCGGCGGCAATGCGCCCCAAGTCCTCGGTGGGATTGATGAACAGCGTGTGGATCTGACGCAGGCCAAGGTCTTGTTCGGCCCCATCGGTGAACTCCCGCCCAAAGCGCTCGTGGCCCCACTCCAAGAAGCGGTTGATGTCGCGGGTCTGTCTCAGGTCCCGCTCCACCGGGTCGAGCACCAAGGCGTTCAGGCTCTTGCCGGCCAGAAAGGACAGGTTGGGAATCACGTCAGCGGGCACCGTGGTCCCCTCGTCCTCGGCGGTTCGCTTGAGGCCGATGACCAGGACCCGGTCGGCACCGGCGCGCAGCAACGGACGCAAGGGCGTGTTCTGGCGCAGGCCGCCATCGACATGCAGCCCGGGATGCAGCGGAACCGGCGGAAACAGAAACGGCAGCGCCGAGCTGGCCAGCACATGCTCGGGACCGATGGACTCGGCATAGACCCGTGCCCCGGGCAGGGGCTTGAGGTCCAGACGAACGTCCTTGCTGTCGATGAACAGCGAGTTGTAGCCCGTCAGCAGCTCGGTGGCGGACACGATGAAGGCCCGGCACTCACAGCTGTCGATGGCCCTGCGAAGCGCCCGACGTGGGAATTCTCGGCGCACCATCTCGTGCAGAGGAGCAACATCGAACAGCGCGAACGGACCGTTGGCGCGCCACGCGCTGCGAATCGCCTTGAGCACATCGCGCCGACGCAGGCGGTAGACGTGCCCGATCTCCATCTGCCGCCATCGGCGGGTCAGCGAGTCGAGCTCGTCGAGATCACGGGCCGCGGCGAACATGCCATTCAGGGCGCCCACCGAGGTTCCACTGACCACATCAGGCCACGGGACATGGCCGATTCGGCGGGGCAGCTCGCGCAGCAGAAACCGCAACACACCGGCCTCGTACGCACCGCGCGCAGCGCCTCCCGCCAATACGAGTCCGAGCATCGCCGCCCCCCACACGCACAGGGTGACACGGAACGCGAGCGGTCGCGCCCTAGGCCACCATGCTGCGACGGCGCAACAGCATCAGACCGAGCAGGCCAGGCAGCCATCCCACCGGTGAGCCACTCGTCGAGCAGCCGCCTCGATCGGTTCCGGTCACACCGCTGCAGATCAGCTCGGTCGCGTCGGACAGGTTGCCCGCAGCGTCCTCATGGGCGGCCACAAAGCACTCCTCGGCACGCCGATTCTCGGGCAGTGACTCGCTCAAGAAGGCCTCGATGGTGGCGGTGGAGCCAGCCCCCACCACGTAGCTGTGGTCAGCGGTCCGGTCAGGAATGCCCTCGGCGCTCGCATCGACCGACCACAGCTTGATGACGGACAGATCCGAAGCTGGCTCGGCAAGCGGAGTCAGCGACAGCGAGATGTTGCGGTGGTCCCAGTCGCAGGAGTTCACATTCACACGCGGCATTGGAGCGTTGACGACCGAGTCGATGACTAGTTCAGGAGCCGGAAGCGACGACGCGCGAGCGGTTCCGGTGGTGAACGTGGACGAGCTGATGATGGTGCCGTCGAGCTGCTCGAGCACAAGCTCGTAGGTGGTGTTGGCTTCGAGCTCAGTGTCCGGACGAAGCTCGGCCATCTGGCTGCCTCCCCATTCCCACTCCTCCCAGGACACCAATGCGGCGCCGTCGACCTCGCTGCGCTCCCTGAACAGGCGAATGACGGGCTCTTCCCAGTTGGTCTGCTCGTCGCCGGCACGAATTCGCATGCGAGCGTCAATGGGGACCGCCGTGGCGCCGTCTGCGGGGGCGACCTGCAGCACGTCAGTCATGGCATATGAGCAGGCGTCAGCTTGAGGGGCGAACAGAGTCAGAGCGATCAAAAACATGGGCTTCTCCTAGAACACCCAGGAGCAAAGCAATTGCCATGCCAGCGTCGATCAGGCCCTGTTTATCAGCATCAGTGCAGTCGCTGTGGGCCACACCAGCAGCAGACCGCGACATCGCGATCCGATCACATCTCGTTCAGAAGCATCCGGTGGTGCCGTCGCAAAAGAAGCTCGCGTTGTTGCCGTAGCTCCAGCCGCCCCACGGGAAGCCAATGTCTGCACTGCCATTGTCATCGACGCCTTCGCCCCAATCACACGCGCTCGACACGACCACGATGTTGGCATCGGGCGAAAACACGGCGGCGTCGGGCGCGGTGTTGCGCAGAAAGGCCGCATTGTCGGTTCCGGTGTCTTCACAGATCAGATTGGCACCGGCGATCAGCCAAGCGGCCCCTCCTGAACCCGCCGAGTTGTCGGCAATCAACGCGTCGTAAAGGAACGTGACCGAGGCCTGTCCGTGTATGGCTCCGCCGACGTCTGCCTCGTTGTTGGTGGCACTGCCATTGGTCATGCTCAGCTCACCGTGCACGCTGAACGCGCCTCCGTTGTCGGCGCTGTTGTCGTGCAGATCGGTGTCCTTGACGTCGACAGTTGCAGAGTCGTTGACGAAGATGCCCCCACCAATCGAGGCCTCGTTGTTCCGGAACTCACACTCATCGACGGTGGTCGTGGTGCCGAACGACTGCGACGCGTAGCCGCCGCCGTACGTCGCGCCCGTGTTGCCATCAAAGACCACCCGGGTGAAGGTCGCCTCGCCACCGGTGCCCACGCCGGCGCCCAACTCTGTGGCGGTGTTGTTCCGCACAGTCGAGTCCGTCATCGTCAGCGTGCCGTTGGACCATAGGCCGCCGCCTTTGAAGTCACTGTGGTTGTTCTCGATCACGACGTCCCGAATGTCGGCGCTGCCACCAGACACGTAGATTCCACCACCAAAGCCCGCCGGCGCGGCCGCTGCATAGCCGCCCGAGATGGTGATGTTGGACAGGCTCAGGTCGCCGGCGGCAAACACGGTCGTGCCAAAGCCTCCGGCGTCGAGCCGCGTGGTGGACGCATCGACGCCATCAATCGTGACGTTGTGCATGACCTGCAGCTGCGCGTAGATGGTGCCGCACAGGGACAGGGTGCCGTCCTCGGGCGACGACCAGACCGCGGGGGTCGCAATGCCACCTGCCGCAAAGAGTGCGGTCAGGTCCAGGTCTGTGGACGTGGCGGAGTCCGTGAAGGTCGCCGTCAGGTCACCCGACCACGACGCATCACAGTCATTCTGTTGGCCATCGCAGATCTCGGTGGCGCCCGGATGCACCGCGGCGTCGCTGTCGTCGCAGTCGTCGCCGTTGCTCGACGCCCCGTCGCCACTGCAGTCCTCGAACGACGCGATGGGGTCGCCATAGCCGTCGTTGTCGGAGTCCTGGAACCACAGACTCAGGTCCGTCGCCCCCACGTCCACCGAGCCGTCGCAGTCGTCGTCCACGCCGTTGCATGTCTCGGTGGCGGACGGATGAACCGTGTTGTCGCCGTCGTCGCAGTCCGTGCCGTCCGCGATGTAGTCAGTGGGCTGAAAGCAGTCCAACACGGCAGCCGCGGAGTCGCCGTAGCCATCGACATCGGTGTCCGGGTACCAGTTCTGCTCAACCATGTCGTCATCGACCACGCCGTTGCAGTTGGTATCGACCCCGTTGCAGTCCTCGCTGGCGCCCGGGTTGACCGCCGCGTTGGCGTCGTTGCAGTCGCCCGTCGCGTCGGCGTAGCCCTCTGGTTGTTCGCAACCGGTCAGCACATCGGTGTCGACGCCGAATCCGTCGCCGTCCACGTCCGAATAGAAGGTCTGAAGCTCTCCGACGCCGTTGTCGACCTCGCCGTCGCAGTCGTCGTCGATTCCGTTGCAGAGCTCGCTGACGGCTGGGCTGATGTATGGACTGCTGTCGTCGCAGTCCTCCTCCACACCGTATCCGTCTCCGTCCTCGTCAAACGAGACCGTCACATCGGTGTCGATCTGTCCTGCGGGCACAATCACTTCGGTACAGCCGGTGAGCGCCCCCACAAGGGTCGCAAGCATTACTGGGCGCATGGAATCTCCGATCCGGGGGAGTATGCCACGCAAGTGACCCTGATCACCGCATCGGCGTCAGGGAATGACCGTCACCCGTTGCTTGTAGGCCAACGCGGCGCTTCCGGTGCCTGTGGGATTGAAGCTGGCCGAGAACAGCGGATAGCTGTTGTCGTAGGTGTTGGTCTGAAAGTAGCCGACCCCCGCGTCTGTTCCCGCCAGACCGCCCACGGAAAGCCCGTAGTAGGTCGAGCTGCAGTCCCATCCGGCGCCGAGCGCATAGTAGGTGCCCGACGTAAGGGCGAGGTTGATGGGGCCGGAGTTCTTGAAGCTCTCGCCCGCCGAGTGGGTGACCATAGACGACCACTGCAGGGTCCATGGCCCTGACTGGGCACTCGAGCTGAACACGAAGAAGCCCACATCGCAGCTGCCAGATGGGCTCAAGTAGTGCTCGAACTCGACAAGGGTGCGGTTGTCATAGGCTTGGTAGGTGTTGGCCCGAAAGTAGTTGCTGGCGGTCCAGTTCGAGCTGGTGCCGCCGATTTCGTAGGCCACCGCATCGACAAAGATCGTCGGGTCTGTGTCATCGGGGTCTCCCTCACAGGTCGAGGCGCCATCGAGGTCGCCGTCGATCTCGTCGGCGGGAATGACGCCGTCACAGTCGCTGTCGAGGCCATCGCAGATCTCGGTGGCGCCCGGATGGACCGAGGCCGCCCCATCGTCGCAGTCGGTGTTGCCGCTGACGGCCCCCGAGGGCTGATCGCAGCTCAGGGTTGGGGTGCCAAACTCGTCGCCGTAGCCGTCTAGGTCGGCGTCGGGGTACCAGTTGCCCGCGACGGCATCGGGATCGTTGGCGTCGACGAGGCTGTCGCAGTCGTCGTCAATGCCGTTGCAGGACTCGGTGGCGCCGGGATTGACCGCTGCGTTGGTGTCGTCACAGTCCCCAGCAGTGCTGGTGTAGTCGGCTGGAGCATCGCAGCCGGTGAAGCTGTACGAGACCAGACCGAAGCCATCGCCGTCACTGTCCGCGAACCACGTGCCCGCGTCGACTGGGTTGTCGTCAATCTGGCCGTTGCAGTTTCCGTCCGTCCCGTCGCAGAACTCTGGAGCGAGCGGGTAGGCGTCGGCATTGTTGTCATCGCAGTCGTCAGCACCGATGAAGCCATCGCCGTCAGCGTCCACCTCGGGATTGGGCTCGTCGGTGTCGGCGACGACGCCACGCAGGCCAATGCAAGCGACGGACTGCAGGGCAAGAAGGAAGAGGAGGCTGCGCTTCACCGAGGGCTC
>CAYYHT010000289.1:0-2092 GCA_964471355.1 uncultured Enterobacteriaceae bacterium | reverse complement strand
GTCAGTGGTCGGCCACCTATCCCGCGGCATCGCACAATCTCAACGATTCGACAGCTCTTTGGTGAAGAAGTCCCAGGGATCAAAGGCGTATTGCTTCAGCTGATCTATGGTCATCGACGTCCAGCTCGCTTCGCCCCGGTCCTGCATGCTGTGGCGCATCTCGAAGTGCAGGTGGTTGTCCTTGAACGGCGATGCAGCGTATTCGGCCTCGTTGAACAGGCGGCCGATGCGGGTGTGCCGGTCGACCAAGTCGCCCTCGACGACCGTGACCTCCTCCAGATGTTTGTACGACGAGTAGATGGTGCTCCCGTCAGGCCGGATGTGTTCGACCACCACAGTCAGGTGCGGAAAGCTCAGTCGCCATAGAGCTTGGGATCGATGTCGGCGCCCGGCCCCAGCAGCAGCGCGTCCAGGCCATCGAGAGTGACGCGGGCAGCCTCTGGACTGCGGCCCACCAGTGGCACCACCTCAGCGTTCACGCCCGCCAGCGCCAGTTCGAGCTTCGCGAGATCATCCCCTGGACTGTGGGTCACGCCGATGCGGATGTCCGGCGCAGCGGGAGGCGGCGGCTCGCTCCAGCACGCCGGCAGACAGACGGACAGCGCCAGGGCAGCAAGGCGGGGGACGGTTTGGGGTATGGCTGCCATAGACCGCCAACCAAGCGCCGAGTTCCTATTTGGCAGCCACACTCTCGCGCTCGTCGTTCTGGTCCGCGACACCCGCAGCACTGATTTGACGGCCGATCACGGCCATCACCAACATCACACCGACTCCCGTGGCCAGGCGCATGGCATTGCTGTTGCCCGCAAAGCCGATGCGGTGGAAGGCGAACACGCCGATCAGCACCACGGTGGCAGCCCCCGCGTACAGCTTGTCATGCATGGCCAGCGCCTCTAGATGCAGCTGCTGCCGCGGCACCGCGTCGTAGTTCAACGCATCGAGCTCGGCGAGCAGGACCGCGGGGGACTCGAACCACAGGGCCAGCTTGTTGCGCCAACCCCGGCGATGGCGCGTCGCAAAGACCAAGCGTCGGTAGTAGTCCAGGTTCGCCTCGAAAGGGTCGTGGAAGTTCAGTTCAAAGCTGGTGCCTAGCTCGATCGGAATGCTCGGATCCTCTTCGACATAGGTGCCAAAGACCCGGTCCCAGATGACGAACATGCCGCCGCAGTTGGCGTTGAGGTACGGCTGGTTGAGCCCGTGATGCACGCGGTGGTTGGCCGGCGTCACAAAGATGCGGTCGAGCACCCCAAGGCGCCCGCGGTACACGCCGTTGTGCGACAGGAACTGCAGGAACATGATGCCCAGCTGTCCGAACACGAACATCTTGAGGGGCACAAACAGCGCCAGCGGCAGAAAGAAGGGGAAGTTGACGCCCCACGCCACCCAGCTCTGGCGGAACGAGGACAGGTAGTTGAAGTCTTTGGCGTGGTGGTGAACCACGTGAGCGGCGACCCAGAAGTTGACCGTGTGCCCGGCGCGATGGGCGCAGTAATAGGACAGGTCGCAGGCCAGGATGAACGGCACCCAGTGCCACCAAGTGCCCATGTCGGCGGCGACGACGCCGTAGTTGACGTGAATCCAGTCCCAGACACCCAGGAAGCTGGCAGCCAAGTAGATGTTGATGGCCTGCTGGCCGATGCCCAGGGCGATGCTGGACAGGGTGTCCCGGTAGGTGTGCACCTGTTTCTTGAGCGCCAACGCGTAGATCAGCTCGCCGATCGCCAAGAAGGCGAGCAATCCAATCATGGCGGTCATCAGCTGTTCGCGCACATTCGCTCCACCCCCACCCTAACTTGGGCCGGTCGAGTAGCGCTTGCGCCCAGGCTCGGTGTCCAAGGACCACAAGAGGAGACGCACATGCGCTGGTTGGTCTGGATTCCCCTGATGACACGGTGCGCCGTGGTACGCGATCGACTAGGGCAGCAGGCGACGGGTCTGCTGCAGCATCAAGTCCAGGGAGCTCTCGAGCACGTGCGTGTCATCGGTCTCGAGCAGCTCGACATGCCCGCAGCGCTGCGCCAATGACCGACTGACAGCGATGGGAACAATGCTGTCAGCACGACCGTGAATGATGACGCACGGCAGGTCTGGT
>CAYYHT010000288.1:0-9069 GCA_964471355.1 uncultured Enterobacteriaceae bacterium | reverse complement strand
TCGAGGCCAAGGAAGCCGCCGAGCGATTTGTGCTGAACCAAGAGGTCCGTCTGCTGACAGGTCAAGAACCCAGAGACGGCTACGGACGCATCCTCGCAGGCCTCGAGACCAAAGAGGGCAACCTCTCGGTCCACTTGCTCAAACTGGGCCTGGGCCACCTGTTCGTCATTCCCCCGGACGACACGGACTTCACCGAGATGCTCGCGGCACAGAAAGCTGCACAAGCGGCCGGTCGCGGGCTCTGGGGCCTCGAACGCTACAAGGACCGAAAACTCCACATCACCAGCTTCCATGCCAATGCGCCGGGTGATGACCGCGAGAACGTCAACGGCGAGTACCTGCGCGTGGTGAACATCCACACCGAACCTGTCAACGTGGGCGGCTATCGCATCACCAAGGCCACCGGTCAGTCGTGGGAGTTCCCGTCGATGGTCATTCCGGTCGGGCACTCGGTCAAGGTCAAGTCCGGACAGGGCGGGCACCAGATGGATGAATCAAAGCAGCTCGAGATCTATCTGGGCGAGGATTTCCCAATCTGGAACAACAAGGCCGACACCGCCACCATCTACGACCGCTTCGGCGTGGTACAAGACATGCGCGTGCACGCCGTAAAAGGGTGATTGTTGGCCCGAATTGAAGCCATTCGAATCTCCAAGACCATGGCCTACCTGCTCCGGCACAAGCCTGAGCACGGCAATCTGACCCTCGATGGCGAGGGTTGGGTCGAGCTGCTCGCCCTCACACAGGCTGTCTCAAAGCTGCTCAAGGTCGAGATCGAGGTCGAGAGGGTCCGGCTGATCGTCGAGAGCGACGGACGGCGCTTCGAGATCGTGCAAGAGCGCATCCGCGCCTCAGTAAACCCCAGGCGGACCCACCGTGGAGGCGGGTCAAGCGTCCCTGACATCCTGTACCACGCCACCACGGCAGACCGAATCGACAAGGCGCGAGAGGGGGGGCACTTCGAGAGCAAACGTCGACCGATCTTCCTGTCATCAAAGGAATCCGACGCCTGGAGGGTCGCTCATCGCACTCGAGGCGAGTCTCCCACGGTGCTCTATGTCGATGCGTCCCGAGCCAAGCGCCACGGGGTTCGATTCCGAAGAGATCGACGCAACGGGCTGTACCTGACTGACTCTCTGCCCGTTCGTGACGTGCTCAACCTGCGTCCACACTTCGGGTGTCAGCTATCGGCGGGCGGCTTTCCCCTCGCGATCGGACAAGACGGCCTCGTGCGCCTGGCCCTGATCAAGGTCACTCGGCGCAGCGGCGTCACCTGGGAAGTGGCCAAGGGCAAGCTCGAAGAAGGCGAGACCCCCGAGGGCGCAGCCACCCGTGAAGTCATCGAAGAGATGGGCATCGAAGGCGTGCTGCTCGAGTGCATTCGCACGCTACCCAGCGTGCGCTACGGGTTTCTGACGCCCGAGGGTCACCCACGGCTCAAGACCATCTTTCTGTACTTCATGCGCCCATCCGGTGATGTGGGCAGCTTCACTCCCTCCGAACGCGAGGGAATCGGCGATGTGCGCTGGTTCACCGCCGATGAAGCGGCTCAGGTCGTGCGACACAGCAGCCTGGTGCCCGTGATGCGCTTGGCCAGGGACATGCTGCACTCAGGCTCGGTTCCTTTGGATGGGCTGCCCACGCTGCCCTGACTGCGGTAGACTTCGCGGCCCCTGGCTAGTGCCGGGACAAACCATGAGGCATCCATGGACATCGTCCTTCGAGGAAGCATGCCCGGCGCGACCACGGCCGGCATCATCTTGATGACCAAGTCACGCCAGCTGGGCCTGCCCCTGCAGGTTCAAGTGATTGGAAATCCCGACAGCATGCCGCGCGTGCCCGGCCCAGCCGTGGTCTACGCCCCGGTGCTGGCATCCTGCGGCGTCGGCCGTGACGCCGGCAGTGGTGCGATGGTGGTCGTGCCCGGCCCGCCGCGCGCCAAGATCTTGATGACCGCCACACCCCACGGGGTCGGTGGCTGGTTCTTTGTGGACCGAACCGCCAATGGGCACCATCCGGCAACCAAGGCCTTCATTCGACTGGCCCGTGATCCGCGGGTGCCGGCTCGACGATTGGGCAAGGACATCCGTCGCGCCATGGAGGTCTTGGGAATGGCGGTCGAGCCTGCTGTTCTGGACGTGCTCTTCCAGGCCGACGTCTCGCCCCTCACCCGACTGTCCCTGGCGCTGCGCGCTGGCCGCTCACTCTCCGGGGGCCGCGGCGAGCCGATCACGCGATTTGTGACCGGGCACGTCCCAGAAGATCGCGATCCACTGCCTCCTGAGTTCGACCGAGAGGCGATGATGGAACTGCTGCAGACCGGCGGTCTGCAGTGGATTCTCGATAGCTTCTCACCAGCCATGCGCGATGGAGCAGAAGCGTGGCTCGAGGCCGCCGCCGAGGTCGCACGCGAAGATGACGGGCGCGATCTGGTCCTGATCCACGCTCTTGCCGAGCTGGCGAGCAACCTGGTGCAGCTGCCTCCGTACTCCATCCTGCCACCACTCGGAGCCGCCGAAGACGCGGTCTCTGTCGGACTCAAGGCCGCGCTGTCCTCCCGTGAAGAGCGCGACGCGATGGTCGAGTTGACCCGCATGTACCGGTTCTTGGGCGGCCGCTACATCGACGAGTCACCCCATTCGTACGAGGTCTGTGACGGGGACCCGACCGAAGACTTGATCGGCCGATGGCAGTGGTTCTGCACTCAGGTCCGCGAAGGGCGCAAGCGGGCCGAGATTCTGTGGCCCGAGATCATGGACCCGTCGCAGTAGCCAACGTCAGAGCAGTGTCATTGCCCTGTGAGCGACAATAGGGCTGACTATTCGTGACACCGCAATGTGTTGACACCACCCTGTTCGGTGGTTGTCAGAATAGGCGAGACCTTGTCCTGATGCTGTAGAAGGCAGTCCGTTCGCATGGGGACCAATGGCCGGGTGCCATTTGACCTTCTAACAGCATCAGGACTTTGTCGTCCTTGGACGAAGCCGCCCTTGGACGCACTGAATTCGTACCCGGCACCGTTCAGTGCCCGCTACGAAAAAATCCTATACCGGCTGTACAGACGCCTTGGCCTCGTGGCCCTCGACCGTCCAAACGCGGCTTTCCCAGTCCGTTTCTGACTCGGGAAGGCCCAGCTCAAAATCGCTGGCCAAGGTCTCTTGTTCCAGGTGTTTGCCGTGATGCTGCAGCGCCTCGATCACCCCTGGCTCGCCGGTGATGCGAAGGCGAATGCGCTGGGTGTAGCCCAGGTCCAGTTCCTTGCGCAGGTTCTGGACCCGATTGGTCAGCTCGCGCACCAAGCACTCCGAACGCAGATCATCGGTCAGCGTGGTGGCGAGTGCCACGACAGCAACCGGCGACGAGGCGGCTTCGTAGTCTCCCTGTGCAACCACGCCGATGAGCACATCGTCGCTGGACAGCTGGATGCTTCGATCTCCGAGATCAGCCACCAGCGTGCCCGCGTCAACACTCGCCTTGAGCGCTGCGGGGTCCTGCTTGGCCATCCAGCCGGCCAGACGCTTCATGTCTTTGCCCAGGGTCCGGCCCAAGCGCTTGAAGTTGGGCTTGACCTGGTAGGCGACCAGATCGCCCGCCTCGGTGGCGACATCGATGGCACGAACGTTGAGCTCCTCGCGCAGCAGCGACTCGAGTCGACGCACCGAGTCCCCGGCGGTGGGGTCCGCCAGTACAACCGTGACCGACGCCAGCGGTTGCCGGACCTTGATCTTTGAGGCGGCGCGCGCGGACTTGCCCAAGCGAGCGACCTCACGCACCAGCGCCATGTCGGTGGCCAACTGGGCGTCGAGCCTGCTGGCGTCGACCGTGGGCCATGAGGACAGATGGACCGATTCAGCGGCACCGTCACGAGGAGCCGCAAGCGAGCTCCACATGGCCTCGGCGGTAAACGGCACGAAGGGAGCCGTCAGCTTGGACGTCGCCAGCAGAACCTCGTACAGCGTCCACAGGGCATCCTGCAGGTCATCGCCCTCGTTCCAGAAGCGCGACCGAGACCGCCGCACATACCAGTTCGACAACGCATCGACGAAGCTATTGAGCTTGCGTGCCGCGTCATAGAGCATGTACTCGTCCATGTACCGAGTCATGGACTGGGTGGTGTCATGCAGCTCATGGAGGATCCAGCGGTCCAAGAGACTCCGGTCAGCAGGAGCCCGCGGAGCGGTCCCTGACGGGTCGAACTGCCCCTTCTCGACGGCGATGTTGGCGTAGATCTCAAAGAAGTTGGTGACGTTCTTGAGCGTCATCAAGAACTCGCGCTGACCATCACGAATAGCCCGCAGCGAAAGACGCGTATTGGACGACGGCGGACTGGCCGAACAAAACAGCCAGCGGAACGCGTCGGCGCCTGGCGGCTGGATGGGAATCGAGAACCAAGCCTTGGTGCCGTCGCCGGGCAGCCCCAGTTTTTCGCAGTCTGACGGATGCAGATTCAGGGTGTCCTTCATGGCCACCTTGGCCCGCTTGACCGGCCCCACGATGCGAGGCCCGTCATCGCTCAGGTAGACGGACACGTGTTCCTTCTTGCCCAAATCGAGTGATGAGACTTGGGCCTTGAGCAAGCCGATCGTGCCAGGCTTGACCTCTGCATCGGCCACCACCCGCAGGCGAGTCTTGCCGCGCATCACGAGGTTGGGAGACGTGTAGTTGCCCTTGGACTTGGATTCTTTGAGCCCCTCCATGTCGCACACGTGGCCGAGAACGACGCAGTTGTTGTATGGACGGGGCATTCCCACAGGGGGCAGCCCGTGCTCTGCGCAGGTCTCGTCGTCGAACAGCAATGTGCTGATCATGAGCAAGCTGTAGAACCAGCCGCGTGTCTGGTCGATGGCCTCGGAGATGAAGTCCGCCGGGAACGCGCCCTTGAACTCCTCTTTTCCCTGGTGGGGAAAGCCCCACTGGGCGAATGGCATGCAGCCGGAGTCAAACCAGCAATCGATGACCTCGGTGACGCGATGCATCTGTCCGCCGCACTCGGTGCAGGGCAGAACGATGCTGTCGACCCAGGGACGGTGAATCTGCAGGTGCTTGTCGACTGACTCGTCGAAGCCGGTCGCGCCACGGGCGGCCAAATCAGCCATCGAAGCGGCGGCCACGCGGTGCTCACACTCCTCAGAGTCACACAGCCAGATCGGCAGCGGCGTGCCCCAGAATCGCTCGCGGGACAAAGCCCAGTCGACGTTGTTGCGCAGGAAGTCGCCGAAGCGGCCCTCTTTGATGTGGTTCGGCGACCAGTTGACGCCGTCGTTGTTCACAAGCGCCTGGTCCTTGAAGTCTGTCGTGCGGATGAACCACGCCGGACGCGCGTATTGGATGAGCGGGTCGTCACTGGCCCGCCAGCAGAACGGGTAGTCGTGCCGGTAGCTCTCGCGCTTGAACAGCAAGCCACGCTCTTTGAGGTCGCCGATGATGGGCTTGTCGGCGTCTTTGCAGAACAAGTCGGCGACAAAGCCACAGTGGCTGGCGAAGCATCCGTTGGGCTCGATCCATTGCAGCAAGCCCAGGCCAACCTTCTTGGCAACGGCCATGTCGTCTTCACCGAACGCCGGTGCGGTGTGCACGATGCCCGTGCCGGCAGACGTCGTGACATGGTCACCGATGACGATGAGCATGCTCTCGCCCTCTTCAACCGGGCCAAAGTCGTACAGCGGGGTGTATCGCTTGCCGACCAGGTCGCTGCCCTTGACGACGCGCTTGGGCTCGAGTCCGAGCTTCTCGCAGAGCTTGACCGCCGCCACCACCTCGCCGCCGTCTGGGTCGTCGCAGTAGGCGTAGTCCACGTTCGCGGCCACAGCCAGCGCAACATTGGAGGGGAGTGTCCAGGGAGTGGTGGTCCACGCCAAGTAGGACACGGTGGGGTCATCCGCGTCGCGGAAGCGCACCGTGATGGCAGGGTCGTCGACCTCTCGGTAGCCCATGCCGACTTCGCCAGCAGACAAGGTCGTGCCGCCCTGGGGCCACCACCAGACCACCTTGTGGCCCTTGTACAGCAGACCCTTTTCAAACAACCGGGACAGCGCCCACCAGACCGACTCGACGTAGGACCTGTGGAAGGTGACGTAGGCATCGGGCATGTCGACCCAGAACCCAATCTCGCGGGTCAGCTGCTCCCACTCGTCGACATAGGTGAACACACTCTCGATGCAGCGGCGGCTGAAGGCCTCGACGCCGTAGGCTTCAATCGCCTCGCGGCCGTGGATGCCAAGCGCCTTCTCGACCTCGACCTCGACGGGCAGTCCATGGGTGTCCCAGCCACCCTTTCGGTTGACGAGGTAGCCCTGCATGGTCTTGTACCGAGGAAACACGTCCTTGATGACCCGGGTGAGCACGTGACCGTTGTGGGGGGTGCCGTTCGCCGTCGGTGGGCCTTCGTAGAAGACAAATGGAGGACGGTCCGCGGCCTGTTCGAGGGACTTCGCGAAGATCTTCTGTTGTTCCCAGAACTCGAGGACTTCCTCTTCGAGCTCGACCGGTGCTTTGAGCCGCTTGAACATCACTATTTTCTCTCCAGACGGGCTTTCTATTCCCGGGCCGACACGAGCGACCCGAGAATCTTGAGATCCAACGAGAAAGGGTGGGGCATCACTGCCCCACCCCTCTCGATATAGTGCCGAGTAAGGTGCTTATTAGGCGATAATGTCGTCGCCGCCCTTCTTGAGGCCGTCGTCGCCGCCCTTCTTGAGGCCGTCGGTGTCGCCCTTCTTGAGCTCGTCGCCACCCTTGAGCAGAGCGATTTCGTCGCCACCCTTGAGGAGCTCGTCGCCGCCCTTCTTCAGTCCGTCGTCGCCGCCCTTCTTGAGCTCGTCGCCGCCCTTGAGCAGGACAATCTCGTCGCCGCCTTTCTTCAATCCGTCGGTGTCCAGGTCAGCACTGACGCTGGTGACGGTTCCGATGATGATGGCTGCGGTGAGGATGAAGCGGAACATTGGACTCTCTCGGCTAGTGCCCTCTTATAGAGCAATCTCCGTGCCAAGCCTACGACCCGCTATACAGGGCATCTTCTTCATTGATGCGACATTTTTGCTGCACCATCGTGGGGCATGTGGGACATCCGTGACCCAACTTTGCCGCCAGGCCGGTGTTCGGTGGAGGGAGCCTGCCAGGGGCCTCCGCCGTTGAACCGGCTTGAAAGGGACTAGGCGATTTCGTCGCCACCCTTGAGGAGCTCGTCGCCGCCCTTCTTGAGGCCGTCAGTGTCGCCCTTCTTGAGCTCGTCGCCACCCTTGAGCAGCGCCACTTCGTCGCCACCCTTGAGGAGCTCGTCGCCACCCTTGAGGAGGACAATCTCGTCACCGCCCTTTTTGAGGCCGTCCGTGTCGCCCTTCTTGAGGCCATCAACGGTGGTGATGGTTCCGAGGAGGATTGCGGCGGTCAGGAAAGTGCGGAACATGTTGAACTCCGTGGCAGGTGTCTAGATGTAAAGCAACTGTCGTGCCAACATCAAGATCGCGCTACCAGGGGCATCTCCGGCTCCACTGCGACATTTAAACCGCCCCAGGTTGGGGCATTGGGGCACCCGTGGGTCACACCTACGGGCTGTTGGCCTCGCAGATGACGCCGTCGAGTGTGGCTCCACACGGCATGTCGTTCCACAGGCCGCTGGGAAGCATCTCGACGCAGTCTTCGTTGCCCGCGTTGTTCGGCTCGCCCGAGTTCCAGTTCTCGTAGCCAGGAAGGGTGCCATCGACCCAGAAGAACGAGCCCTCAACAGCTTGATCGGTGTACCCAATCCACAGCCGTGCGGACCCACCAACCGCATCGAGGAACGCATTCTCGGCGTCGTCGTTGACCGTGGTCATGCTGTACCCGGGGGCAAAGCTGCACACGGTCTGACCGGTGCTCCAGTCCAACGGGAAGAACGCTCCGAAGTTGCAGACCATGTAGGCGTTGTCTGGCTGTGCGGGGTCCCACTCGACTGGGCAGATGCAGTCGCCGCCATCGTCGATCAGGCCGCTGCAGTTGTTGTCGGTGGCATCACAGACGTCCGCGACGCTGGGGTTGACCGAGAACAACGTGTCGTCACAGTCGGTGTTGGTCACCGTAAAGCCGGGCGGGCGGGTGCAAGCCACGCGGCTCTCGGTGTCGCCACCGAAGGTGTCGCCGTCAAAGTCACGCCACCAAGTGGTGCCATCGGTGGGGTTGTTGTCGATGACGAAGTCGCAGTCGTCGTCGGCTCCGTTGCACAGCTCGTCGGCGCCGGGGTTGACCAGCGGGTTGACGTCATCGCAATCGGTGTCGTCGGCAACAAAGCCTGCAGGCTGGTCGCATTGGCTGACCACCACAGACGGGTTGCCGAACAGGTCTCCGTCGCTATCGATGAACCAATCTGGGGGGTTGACCGGGTTGTCGTCGATGGGTCCGTTGCAGTCGTTGTCGAGTCCATCGCACAGCTCGGGGGCTCCCGGGAACACCGTGCCGTCACCGTCATCGCAGTCGGTGTCGTCGGGCACAAAGCCCAAGGGCTGCGAGCAAGCCAAGACTCCGGCCAGGGAGTCGCCGAATCCATCATCGTCGACGTCGGCGTAGAAGGGCACGCCGTCGACGGGGTTGTTGTCGTCAATGACACCGCTGCAGTCGTTGTCGAGCCCGTCACAGAACTCGATGGCCGCGGGATTGACCGTGGGCTCAGAGTCGTCACAGTCGGTGTCGTCCAGCACGCGCCCACCGGGGTCGACGCACGCATTGACGACGTCGAGAGAGTCGCCGAACAAGTCGCCATCGAGGTCGGCGAAGTAGTCCACGCCATCGACCGCATTGTCGTCAATCGAGCCGCTGCAGTCGTTGTCGATGCCGTCGCAGATCTCGGTGGCGGCCGGATCGACACCGCCAACGCCGTCATCGCAGTCCGTGCTATCGCCAACGAAGCCTGCGGGCTGTGCACACGCCAGCGACGTGACCAGCAGATCTCCGAACAAATCGCCATCGGCGTCCGCAAACCATGTCGCCGGATCGGTGGGGTTGTCGTCAATGACCGAGTTGCAGTCGTCGTCAACGCCGTTGCACAGCTCGGGCGCTAGTGGATTGACTAGCGGGTCGCTGTCATCGCAATCGGTC
>CAYYHT010000287.1:0-9098 GCA_964471355.1 uncultured Enterobacteriaceae bacterium | reverse complement strand
TGGCCACAATGTGGTCGGCGTCCCAGACAACGCCGGTGGAGCCCCGACGACGCCGGCCGCGGACAGTGACAATGGAGCTGCCGACGCTCTCAACAACGTCGGCGATTTGATTCGACAGCTTGGACAGCTGAGTCATGAAGTACCTCTCTGCCGAACAAGGTACGGACCGGGCGCTGTTCGCAAATCAGTCCGATTCGTAGGTCGACCTGCCCATCCGGCTAGGTGGCCCTGCCCGTCACAGCACCAGCAGTCCAGCACGTGCGCCGCGAACCACCGCTTCAGTGCGGCTCGACGCGTCCAGCTTGGCCAGCACGGCCCCGATGTGGAACTTCACGGTGTGCTCACTGATGCTGAGTCGCTTGGCAATTTGGCGATTCGACAGCCCTTCGGCGAGCCACTCCAGCACCTCTTGTTCGCGCGGCGTCAGCGCCTCGACCACGATCTGCTCCTGACTTCCCAGCAGCAGGGCCGCAGACAATCGGTCATCGACGGCAACAAGTCCATCGACGGCGGCCCGCAGCGCCGTGGCCATTCGGTCGGGGTCGCCATCGCGCAGCACGACCCCACGCGCCCCGCCGCGTACCGCTTGCCGGGCGGACTCTACGTCGGCGACCAGAGCGACGAAGGGCACAGGCGGTTTGACGGGCAGCACCAGGTCCGTCGAGCCGACGCCCAGGTCCCACAGCAGAGCTTCCGCGTCTGCGCTCAGGACCGCAGGCGCAAGCAGTCCATCGAAACCGAGCTCTGCCACGATGGACACATCTGGGTCCTCGCTCAGCCGGCTGCGCAGGGCACCTCGCGCCAGCGGGTCTTCTCCCACCAGCAACACACGCAGTGCTTCCGGAGTGGCATCCATCCTCAACCCTAGCCACCAGCGAAGACTCGAAAAGCCCTATTTCGACGGGGGGCGCAGTCGGGCCCACTTATGGGCCGTCGCCGCAGCACTGCCCTCGCCCACGCCTTGGATCTGAACCCGTTCTCCAGCAAAGACCAGGGTCAGAACGCCGCCCTCAAGCACGTAGTGAAGGCTGTTGCCCTCTGCCAAGTCGACATAGGTGACCTCACCCTGATTGTCGGCAAAAAAGCCAGCAATTCGCGCATCAAGTCTCGGCCACAGATCAGCCTTGAGTTGGCGAGCAAGCGATAAGCCACCGGTCCGTTCATCGGTCATCGGGAGTATTGTACGGCACCTTGGCCGTCGCCCTCCTATTGCTGTCCGTCGTTGCCGCGACTGTGCCCATGCTGGGCTTTCTTTGGCTCGTGTGGTGGCTCGATCGCTACGACCGCGAGCCTGTGGGCCTGTACTTGCTCACATTTGTGTGGGGAGCGGTCGGGTCGATCACCGTCGCCATGCTGGGTTCGTGCATCGTCGAGCTGCCGATCTTGATTCTGGCGCCGGGGTTGGCCGACACCGCCGGTGCTGTGCTCGTCGCTCCATTGGTCGAAGAGCCCAGCAAGGCCTGTTTCCTGCTGCTGCTCATGTTCTCGCGGCACTTCGACAACATGACCGACGGATTTGTCTATGGAGCCGCCATCGGGCTGGGTTTTGGCATGACCGAGAACTTCATGTACTTCGCCGACGTGGGGGCCACAGGGGACGCCGTCGGCTGGGTCATGACTGTGGTCATCCGCACACTCTACAGCGCCGTCATGCACGCGACAGCGACGTCCATTGTCGGCGCATCGCTGGGCTGGGCCAAGTTCCGCGGCCCGGCCGCCATCGTCCTCTTCGGCACAGCGGGCATCTGCATCGCCATCGCGGTGCATGCCTTCTGGAATGGCATGCTCACACTGGATGCCGCGGCCAACGCAAACGGAGCCTTGCTCGGCATCAACCTGCTCATCTTTCCATTCGAAGTCGGCTTCACGGCGTTGGTATTCCAAGTGTGCCTGCTGCAGGAGTCGGCGGTCATCCGACGAGAACTTCGCGAAGAAGCCGAGCAGGGACGCATTCCCCCCGAACACCCGGCCATCATCGCGTCCTGGTGGCGCCGAGGGCAGAGTTGGTGGGTCCCCCGTGGACTCGAGCACGACAGCTATGTGCAGACGATGACGACACTGGCCATGCGCAAAGAGCAGTTTCGGCTGACCGGGGACGACTTCTACAAAGACGACGTCGCCGTGTTGCGCGAACAGGTCGATAAGATGTGGGACAAGGCCCGAGCAGCTGCCTGAGCGCTACTCGTGGGTCGCTTCGTCTGCAGCTGCGGTCTGCGCTGTCTGCGGCGGGGGCCGGTAATAGGTGACCACACTGGCGGTGGCGGTCTGACCTTCCATGTCGGTCGCCAGAATCGCGATGGTGTTCAAGCCGGGCTCGAGAGTCACATCGCTTGTGAACGGCACGCTCTTGAGGCCGTCGCGACGACCGCTGCCCTGGTAGAACACCTTTTGGTCGCCGTGAAACACCATGACGTGGGCCAGGCCCTGGTCGTCGGTGACCACACCCGACAAGGTCAGGCGCTCGCTGTCGACCATCTGTGCCGGTTCACGGGTGACGCGTACCGTCGGCGGAACGCGTGTCGAAGAGCCAGCGGGCACCGCACCCGAACCGAAGGACACAATCTCGCGCTGCGTGAAGTACGGATAGAAGCCCGCTCGCATGATGCTCGCGTGATCGTAGGCCGCCGCATCGCCGATCTGCAGCTCGAGCTCAAAGGCGTCACGCTGCTCTTTGATCTCGAGCTCAAAGCGACCGGTCCATTTCTCGCCGGGTTCGAGGCTGCGCGAGCAATCCGGGGCATATTTGGGACGGTCACCCTTCTCGACGCGTTCGGGGTTGGCGCTTGCGTCGCCAATGACCGTGCCGGACTCGACACCGGGCTCGAGCACCTCGCAGGCGTTGCCGTCGGCGTCACGCATGACTCCCGGCTCGGCGGTGCCCGTCAGGATATCGATGGCCCGACCGGATTGGTTCTTGATGCGTGCAAAGGGCTCGCCCACCGAGCCTTGTCCGACGTTCTCGACCGTCATCACGATGTCGACCCGTCCACCCACGGCGATGTCACCATCGTCGGGGGTTTCCAGGCTGTAGCTCCACGAAAACGCCGGCAGGTCCTTGCCTTGCACCGGGACCTCGATGACCTCGGTCAGCAAATCTTTGTTCTTGGTGTCGCGGAACTGGAAGGTCACCGGAGTCAGCTCGCTCGGGTACCCATCAACAAGACGAACGGTGTGGGTGTACTCCCGGCTCTCGCCCGGCGAGAGCTTTCCATACACAAACTCGCGGCCATCGAGGAACTCGACGTCCGTCGACGACGTGGCCACCAAGCGGTAGAGCGGTTCGTCACCGGTATTCTTGAGCGTCAACGTGACGACGTGTTCATCACCAGCCTGCAGCGCATCGCCCTCGACGGCGAAGTCCACATCGAGCGTGGCACTGTTCTGGCTGGGGCCGTCAGCCCAGTCGAGGTCGACCGTCTTGAACGCAGCCTTGATCTCACCATCCCATTTGCGCTGGTAGCGACTGACGACGGGAGCCACCGAGGCGAGCATGTCGGAGCGGCGGGCACTGGGGCTGGTGAGGATAATCTCGCGGGCGAACTGCACCTCGACGTCATCGTCCACGTCCACATCTGCCGTCTTGCGTCGCTTGCCCTCGGAGCTGCGCATGTAGCGAAGCCGGTACGCGGGCTCTTCGTAGCGCGCGCTGACGTGATCGAGGTGTTTGTCCAGGTCGGCTTCACGGGAGACCCGCTCGCGCCAGTGCACCAGTGCGAATGGCTGCTGCTCACCGTCGACGTCTCGCATCTCGGCGATGGTCGGCACCAGCTCGATGTCGGCGGGAATGCCGACGGACTGAATGCTGCGGTCGCCGGGAGTCAGGTACTTGCTGGTGGTGATCTTCAGCTTGCTGTGGTCGTTGAAGGAGCGCAGGTTCTGCACGCTCCCCTTTCCGAAGCTTCGCTCACCGATGATCACCGCGCGGTCGTTGTTTCGCAGCGCACCGGCGACAATCTCTGAAGCGGAGGCCGAGCGCGCGTCGACGATGACCACGATGGGGTAGGTCGGCTCACTGCCCCAGGCGCGTGCAGTCTGCTCGTCGAGCTTGCGACCGTCGCCATTGACGGTCGACACAATGACCCCGCCGTCCAGGAACGCCTCACTGACCTTGACCGCCTGGTTCAGGAAGCCACCCGGGTTGCCGCGCAAGTCCAGCACGAGGCCTTTTAGGTCTCCGCCAACTGCCTCGCGGGCCAGTTCGGTGAGCTTGGTATCGAGGCCCTCGGCAACCTCGGCGTGGAATGCCGAGATCGAGACGTAGCCCACGTCGCCCTCGAGCAACGTAGCCTCGACGGGGTTGAGCTTGATCTCGGCCCGCACAATCTCCACGGCCTTGGGCTCGGACAGACCGTCGCGCATGATCTCGATGAGCACAGGGGCGCCCACAGGACCACGCAGGCGCTTGACCGCGTCGTCCAGGCCCATGTTGATCGTGGACTCGCCATCGATTCGAACGATCTTGTCGTCCGGCTGCAGGCCCGCCTCCATCGCGGGCGTGTCCTTGAGAGGGTACTCGACCGTCAAGGTGCCATCGCGCTCGACGATGGTGATGCCCAGACCACCAAAGTGTCCCTGGTTCTCGACTTCCATGTCCTTGGATTCGGCCGGAGGGAGCAGAATCGAGTGAGGGTCGAGAGTTCCAAGCATGCCGTTGATCAGGGCGTACTCCACCTCGGAATAGGCCGCCCGTACCGGGTCCTCTGGCTTGGCATTTGGATTGCGAAGTGGCACGTCCTCGGGGGTCAAGCGAGTGCCCAAGATCTGCGCGATGCGAGCCAGCTCTTCGTAGAGTCGCGCTCCGCTATCGACGGGCTGTACCTGCAGAACGGTCCGGAAGTCGCCGACCTCGAGATGCAAGACGTTGCCGCCGGGCTCACGCCGGAACATCGCGGCGGGGACCTTGCGCTCGACCGCTTCGAGTGCGCCGATGTACATCTTGTCGTAGTCGATGCGCTCTGGTTCGACGTAGCTCTCTTCTAGGTAGTACAGAGTCGTCTTGAGGTAGTCGAGCTCTGCCAGCTGATAGCGGTCGCCAAACGCCGCCTCAACGATGGGCGGGGGGCTAAGCAGCTCCCCCTGTGCCGACTGCTCGGCCTCAGTCGAGAATCCGAAAGTCGACAGCGATACGATTCCGGCAAGGCCGAAAGCCACCATCGGCGGCAAGAACTTGGTCATTCACCCGTCCCACGACGGCGGCAGCCACGGCCAACCGTTCAAACATCGTATGCAAGGACCATCAGTCGGTCAATCGGTTCGACCCTTGATGACACCGCAAAGAAAGCGGGAAGAACCGCGACAGAATGTGGCGGACCCACCAGGCGATCGGGTAGGAAGCCGGCACGTTTTTCGGAGGCCCCCATGACACGCATTTTCGGCACCGCTGTGCTACTGCTCGCCACCGTTGGTTGCGTGACCAGCGGCAGCATCGATCTCGACGCCGATGTGACCACCGACGGCACAACGAACAGCGACGGCATCTCGGACGAGCTCGACGACGACATCGACGACGATGACGACAACGACAGCACCGACGGCCCGACCGACGGACCCGATGACGACCCGGTCGACGACGAGCCCACCGACACTGTGTCTCCATGGCAGGGCGCCCACACGGGCGAGGTCGCACTCGAAGTCGAGACCGACTGGAACACCTTCGAGTTCTGCTACGGCGAGGTCACCCTCATTGTCGACCCGGGCGGAAACGTCACCGGCGATGGCGAGTGCTGGACTGGCTGGGGCGGCAGCGGAGGCGGCACAAGCCAGGCAGTCGCATTGGCCTTCACAGGCACAGTGGCTCACTCCGGGCTGACCACCGGACACGTCGAGCAGACCCTTCCCTACAGCGGCGCCACCAGCACCTACAACAGCGAAGGTGAGTTCTGGAACGACGGCTTCGAGTTGGTCTGGGAGGGCCAGATCACCATGGGCGGAGGCCCCAGCGGCGGCGTCTCCCGTGAGTTCGAAGGCTGGGCCTGGATCGACTAGCGGCGCTGGATGCCGGATGGGAACCGGCGGGGCGTTTGGGCGTCAGAGTGCTATGATCCTGTCCCCACCTTGATCCTCCGCGTTACGCGACGCCCCCCTCCCCCGATTCCGCCCCGAGTTTGCAATGCCCATCAAGCTCCCCTGCCCCCACTGTGGGCACAAGAACCAACTCGCCGAGCCCCTCCCCCATGCGGGAGATGAGATTGCGTGCACCGCCTGCGCTCAAAATTTGATGGTCAGCTACCCCCCGGGCGCCGTCGACAAGCTCAAGGATCGCGGCAAAGTCTTCCGCACAGACGAAAATCCTGGTTCGGTGCCCAAAGCGGCGCCCCCACCACGCCCCGACACCCCCGGAGCCAGCAAAGTCGATCCCTTCTCGCCGGACGCCGGTGAGAACAAGCCCACCGAGCTGCCTCCCACCCACGTTGACCCGACAATGGTGGCCGAGCCAACAGATGGTCACTTCGACCGCACCGTGCCCTCGGCGCGCAGCCCACATGGGGCGCTGCCCAACAACCAGCCCGAACCGGAAGCCATCAAGAATGTCGGACTGCCCGAGGACTTCGGCACTGAAGACGACCCCACGGACATGCTCGACGACGAACCCACGGGCCCGCGCGGCAGCGGGCAGACCGAAGGGGCGACCGTCACCCTCTCCAAAGAGCAGAAGGAAGCCATGGGGCTGAACGAGCTGCCCGCACCGGCTTCAGACGCGCCGGTGGCCGCGAGTCGATTCGGCTGTCTCAAGCGGTTTGCGGCACTGATGCTGGTGGGCGTTGGCATCTCTGGAGTCGGCGGTCTTGCCACAGTGGCTGGCGGCTACTGGCACTTCTCAAAGGACCTGCCGACCACGGTTGAGCTCCAGCAATACACCCCACCACGGGTCACCGAGGTCTATGACCACGAGGGCGAGCTGCTGGGCGAGATCTACGAGCAACGTCGCTACGTGCTGGACCTCGACAAGATTCCAACCGTCATGCAGGAGGCCTTCATCTCGGCCGAGGACCAGGACTTCTGGAGCCATGGCGGAGTCGACTGGATGGGCCTCGTGGCGGCGGTTGTCGCTGAAGTCACAAGCGCTGGCGGCGGCAAGCGCGGTGCGTCGACCATCACCATGCAGGTCACGCGAAACTTCCTGCTCACCCGGACCAAGACCTACGAGCGCAAGATCCGCGAGATCATCCTCGCCCAGCGCCTCGAGAGCACGTACACCAAAGAGCACATCCTCTTTCTGTACCTCAATGAGATCTACCTGGGCTCGGGAGCCTACGGAGTCGAGGCGGCCGCTCGGACCTACTTCGACAAGCACATCGAGGAAGTCACCCTCGCCGAAGCAGCCATGATCGCTGGCTTGGCGCCTGCCCCGTCCAAGTACAGCCCGCACAGAAACTACGACATGGCCAAGGTGCGCCAAGAGTACGTACTCGGTCGCATGCTCGATACCGGTGCCATCACACAGGCCGAGCACGACACTGCAGTCAAAGAGAACATTCGCATCGTCGAGCGCAGCAACGAGTTCCTGACCACCGCTCCGCACTTCACCGAGTACGCGCGCCGCTACCTCGTCGACAAGTACGGCCACGAGCGCGTCTACAACGAGGGCTTGCGCGTCACCACGACCTGCGACCTGGACCTGCAGAAGCTCGCCCAAAAGGAAGTCGTCAAGGGTGTCTACAACGTCGACCAGCGCATGGGATTCCGGCGCATGGAGATCGAGCACCTGACCACGGACGACGCCATCGCCAAGCGCCGCGCCGAGATCGAGAAGACCCTGCGCGAGACCTGGGCCAAAGAGCAAGACGCGGCGGGCCGAATCGCTCCTCCAGACAAGTCGGTCATCGAGGCAGATCGGTACTACACCGGCGTCGTCCTCGAGGTGAAGCAGCGCTACGCCCGCGTTGGCGTCGGCGACCACGAAGGACTGATTCCGGTCGAGTGGACCCAGTGGGGCCACCCGGCCAACCCCAAGCGCTCCTGGCGCTACTGGAAGACCACCGACCTGACCAAGACCTATGACTTCGACAAGGACCGCAAGGACGACGGCGCGGTCCTGCAGAAGGGCGATGTGGTCAAGGTCAAGGTGCTCGCGTTGTCGACCCGCGACCCCGGCAATGTCGTGTCCTCGACCGAAGTCTGGATGCGCGAGCGGACCGCCGAGCCCATCGCCAAGGCGTTCAAGAAGACGCCTGGCGCCAACAAGGACTACCTGGCTCTGCACTTGTGGCAGGACCCCGAGATCGAAGCGGCGCTGCTGTCCTATGACCTGCAGACCGGCGCTGTGCGCAGCATGGTGGGCGGCTGGAACTACGAAAAGAGCGAGTTCAATCGCGCCCTCCAGAGCTACCGACAGGTCGGCTCCACCTTCAAGCCCATCGTCTATGCAGCGGCAATCGACAGCCGAAAGGTCACCACGGCGACCATGGTGACCGACGGGCCGCTCGCGTTCAGCACCGACCAGGACTTCATCTGGAAGCCCGCCAACTACGGCAATGACTACCTGGGCAACATCACCCTCAAGAACGCGCTGGCCGCATCTCGAAACACCTGCACCGTGCGGGTGCTCGAGAACATCGACCCCGGCATGAATGACGACGTTGTCTACACCTTCGCCCGTTCCCTCGGAATCGGCGGACCGCCGACACACACCCTGCCCGATGACTGGGTCACCAAGCGCGACAACGACCACTTGTGCCCGTGGACCGTCGAGAACAAAGAGTCCACCATCTGCATGGACCGGTTCCCGCCCAAGGACCCGACCATGAGCAACACGCGTCACCGCATGCAGCTCAAGCCGAGCGACCACTACGATTGCCGGTCGTGCGACCTGTCCATGGGGCTTGGCTCGGCATCCCTGACCATGGTCGAGCTCATGCGTGCCTACTCGACGTTCGGCAGCGGCGGCAAGCTCGTCGAGCCCTTCTACATCGTCGAGGTCTCGGACGTCGAAGGCAACGTGCTCGAGAAGCACGAGCTCGTGGACCACCCCCAGGTGCTGGACCCGACCGTCGCCGGCATCACCACCTGGCTCCTGCGCGAGGTCGCCACCGCCGGAACCGGAGCCGCGACCAACCGCCTGGGCATCCACGTCGCGGGCAAGACCGGGACGACGAACG
>CAYYHT010000286.1:0-9101 GCA_964471355.1 uncultured Enterobacteriaceae bacterium | reverse complement strand
TTCTCGATCTCCCGACTGACCAGTGACGATGTCGAGAGTCTGCCCGGGGCGGCCGTGTCTGCCGAAGACGTAGTCCTGGGGCTGCACGAGGGCTTCATGCGCTTCCGCCGCGAACAGCCGCAGTTCGACTTTGTGCTCTCCCCCTGCTTCCGGAAGGAGAGCGCCTTCTTTGACGCCAAGTCCTTCGACAACAAGCAGGACTTCTTCATGAGCAACGTGCGCGTCATCATGCGCATGCTCGATGATCACCCCTTTCTGGCCGACCGGCTGACCGATGTCGACACCGTGGGCGACGAGCGGGACCACTACCGCAAGAAGCACTTTGAAGAGATGCGGCTGGGCATGCGCAAGCTGCAGTTCAGGGGCATTCGCATCCGCAGCCACCACGGCGAGACGTGGAAGACGCTGAACCTGGGCGTACAGGCCGTCGACAACGCCATGAACATCTGGCATATCGACGCGCTGGAGCACGGAGTCAGCCTGGGCGTGAATCCGAACTACTACTTCCACATGGTGTTCGAGAACGCGATGGAGGCGAACATGGCCGGCCGCCCGGTCGAGTCCGCCGAGCGTGCCGAGATCAGCACCATGAGCTGGCCGCAGCGAGGCGACATTCGGGACAAGCTGCTCAATGGCGCACCCCTGGTCGGCGACGAGATTCGCCGCTTCGTCAAGACCAAGTTCCACACCGCCCGCGAGGTCGAGTACTACCAGCACGACGTGCTCAACCGCATGATCAACAAGGGCGTGTCGTTGGTCTCGCTCCCATCGTCGAACATCATGCTGACCCGTCACTTTCCGAGTCACCGGGACCACCCGTTCTCGTGGTGGGAAAAGAAGGGGCTGACGTTGGGGGTGGGCACGGACAACTACGTGGCCCTGAACACCAACTTCATTCGCGAGATGCTGATCTTGCTGTGCAACGACATGGAGAACCTCAAGATCACCAAGCTGCTGATGGTCACCACCGGCGAGAAGCGCCGACCGACGGTCAGTCGCCTGCTGTGGAGCATGCGGCCCTAGCGGGGAGCGTTGTCGAACAACAAGCGGCGAGCTTCGTCTCGCCGTTGCAGCGGATCGACGGCGAGACGAAGCTCGCCGCTCCCTGGACAACTTCGGACTCACCCCACTAGAGTTCGCGCTCTTGTGGGCTACGATGGCGTTCGATGGCGGATTCAGGATCGAACACCGTGTGGATTGCGGGCAGTGGCGTGCTCGCTTTGATCGTGCTGATGCTCATCATGAGTGGCCGGCGCTTACAACCTCACCAGCCGGCGGCCGGCCCGGAGGTGTCCGATGGCGCCCCTTCGCTGTCAGAGCCCCCGGCAGGCACCCCGTCGACGCCGGTGCCGCCAGACCAGCCCAAACCGGTGGTGGAGCCGGTCGCTGAGCCCCATGTCTTGGCGGGCTACGAGGCGATCTACCCGGACCAGGGAGCCATGCGCTGCAGTGTGGTGGGGCTGCTGCCCGACGGTGCCTACGAGATTCCCGGCACCTTCGTGGCCGTGGTGTCCGGCGGTGTCTTGACCGCCTCGGCGCGCTTTCCGGAGGCCGAGCGGGTGGTGTACCAGCAGCTGCAGCCGCGGGCGTGGGTCAGCTGGCAGGGAGCGACGAAGGGGCAGCTTGGCCGTTGCCGGGTCGAGGCGGTGCAGATGCGATCGGTCACCGGCCGGGTTGTGCACGGCGATGGCGGTGAACCTGCGGCGGACGTGGCGATTCGTGGGTGCGACCACGGCGAGATCGTGCTGACTGACCCCGACGGCGTGTTCAGCATGCTGGTTCACCAAGGCGGGCAGTGCTCGCCGATGGCATTTGTGGAGGAGGACGACGGCTCGTTCCGCAGGGGGTCCTATGTCGATGTCCCAGCTGGCCCTGACGACGTGGACGGCATCGAGCTGACCATTCCTCCCCCGTCGGCCGCGATGGATGTGGCGGCTCAGCAGCAGATGGCGACGGGCATGGCGACGCTGTTCGAGGCCTCGGTGAGGGTGACCGAAGATCGGCTGGCCACCCTGGAGGATGCCCTGTCCTCCGACGCGATCTCGCCGCAGATGGCGACCGCCTTTCGGCTCGAACAGGCTCGTCTGCAGTCCCGCCTAGACCGGCAGCGCGAGCAGGTCCAGATGCTGAAGAGTCCCGAGGACGCCGCCGCGACTGTGCGTGAGGCGTGGCTCAACCAGTACTAGGTTGTGTCCAGTGAACGACGGCTACACCTACAGCGAAGTGATCGACCTTCATGCGGCCGGACAGCCTGTCGACGTCTACCTGAGTGGTCGCTACCGCCACTCCTCGCTGACCGAGTGGCGCGAGCACATTCAGCTGGGCCGCGTTCTGATCGATGGCGTCCGTGTCACTACAGATGCGCTGCTGGACCACGGCCAGGTGCTCGAGTGGCGCCGTCCGCCGTGGAATGAACCGGGGGCTCCGCTCACGCTGCCAGTGCTGTACCAGGACGATGCTGTACGGGTCGTGCACAAGCCAGCGGGCCTGCCCACCCTTCCGGGCGGTGGCTTTTTGCAGCACACCCTGTTGCACCAACTGCGGCTTGCCGATCCCAGCGCCTCACCCATGCACCGACTGGGACGCTGGACCTCCGGAGCCGTGCTGTGTGCGCGTGACCCATCAGCCGCCGCCAAGATTGCATCCCAATTCTCGGCCTGCACCGTCACCAAGCGCTACCGCGCGCTCGCCACCGGTCGTCCGGCGCTCGATTGCTTTGAGATCGACGTGGCCATTGGACCAGTTCCCTACGCACCGATCGGTACGTTGCACGCAAAGCGCCCAGATGGCAGGCCGGCCCTTTCGCAGGTGCGCGTGCTCGAACAGCGCCGTGATGCCTTCCTCTGTGACGTGACCATCTCGACCGGGCGGCCACATCAGATTCGCATCCACATGGCGGCGGCCGGACACCCACTCGTCGGTGACCCGCTGTACATGGCCGGTGGGCTTCCTGCGCCTGATGGCACGGCCGTTCCAGGCGATGGCGGCTACCTGCTTCACGCCGCGGAGCTGGGATTCGATCATCCGACCACTGGCGAACGGGTGACGGTCACCGCGTCACTCCCTGACGGGCTGCGGGTGTCCGACTTGGCGGAGCGTGCCGAGGCGACGGCACGCTGTACTAGTCACGGTGCTCACGCACAATCGCGCGATCGTCGGGCATCAGCACTCATTCCTTGCGATGGTCCACCTACTTTGATGCCCTCGAAGAGAATCGTGCACATGAAACACAGGATCGAGCAGGACGCGGCCGCGCCACACGGCCATGATGGGGACACAGAAGAGGGAACCATGCCAGCACAGATCGAAACACTACATCTGAACACCGTCGTCGCGAACCACACCCGTGACATGACCGGTCGCATCGCCGCAGTCACGGGCACAACGACGGGCACGGGTTTCATCTGCGCCCGCGAGCTCGCCAAACGAGGCGCGACTGTGCTCCTGTTGAACCGCGCCAGCTCTCGGGCCTCGTCGTCGCTCGCCCAGCTGCGGCAGGCAGTGCCGGGAGCCACCTTCCAGGCCATCGTCTGCGACTTGCAGGACTTCGCCAGCGTTAGAGCCGCGATCGCGACGATCAAGGCAAGCCACGATCGACTCGACGTGCTGTGCAACAACGCCGGCGTCATGGCCCTTGAGGACTTCGCGACCAAGGACGGGTACGACGTGCAGATCCAAACGAACTGTATCTCCCACTTCCTGCTTACCAAGGAGCTTTTCCCGCTGCTGGCCAAGAGCGATGATGCCCGCATCGTCAACCACTCTTCGGGCGCTCGTCTCGGGCCTCCGCTGGAAGAGAAGTACTTCGCCAGGCAGGGTGGCGACCTCGGTGGCAACGGCACCGCGGCCCAGAACGCCAGCTTTTCGGGACCGCGCTGGATGCGCTACCATCAGACCAAACTGGGCAATGCTGCGTTTACCTACGGGCTGAAGCAGCGACTTGAGGCCGCAGGCATCACGAACGTGAAGTCCCTTCTGGCTCATCCGGGTCTCGCCGCCACGAACCTACAGGTCACCACCGCGGAAACCGGTGGCATGCCGCTCGACTTGCCGATCATGCAACAGGCGCAGTCTCCCGAGGACGGAGCGCTCGGCATCATGCGCGCGTGTATGGATCCAGCGGCGGCATCTGGCGATTTCTTCGGTCCCAAGACCTGGTCCGGTTTTCCAGAGTTGCTCCCTCCCGAGGACCTGCTGCTAGATGCCGAGAACATCCGCATCAACTGGCAGGGCTGCGAGGCGGCGGTCGGCGAATTCAGCCTCTAAACCAGCGGAGTCGCGCATGAATCTAGACACCTTGGTCTCTCGCGTCGATGAGCGGATGCGATTGGCAGACCAGCCCGATGGGGTCGTCTGGGTGTCGCCCAACGTCGCAGTCACTGGCCGGAGGTCGCCCACGGAGCTTCGCTCGGACATCTACGAGCCTGTGGTTTGCTTGATCCTCCAAGGCGCGAAGGAATTGAACGCCGGAGACAAGACCATGACCATCGGGCCGGGCCAGTGTCTGCTTGTCAGCCACGACATACCGGTGTCTGCGTGCATCACGAAGGCCTCGCCTCAGCATCCATACCTGTCCCTCGTGTTGCGTCTCGATGTTGGCGTGCTGCGAAGCCTCTACGAGGAGGTCAGCGACGTGCTTGACCGCCGGGTCCCGGCCCAGTCAGCGGGCGTGCACGACGCGGATGCTGCACTCATCGACGCGTTTGCGCGCATGGTCGCGCTCTCGGAAGAACCGGTCGAGCGCCGAGTTCTCGAGCCGATGCTGCTTCGCGAGATTCACTTTCGGCTGCTCATGGCCCCCTACGGCGGAATGCTCCGACAGCTTCTGCGCCACGACAGTCACGCGAGCAACGTCGCCCGCGCCATTCGACGCATTCGATCCGATTTCCGGACGGCCATCGCCGTCCCAGATCTGGCCAAGGAGGTCGGCATGAGCGTCTCCTCTTTTCACAAGCACTTCCGGGAAATCACCGCAAACACGCCGCTCCAGTACCAAAAGGAGCTGAGGCTACTCGAGGCACGTCGGCTCTTGGCCACAGGCGATCAACCCGTGACCACGGTGGCCTACAACGTGGGCTATGGCAGTCCCAACCAGTTCAGCCGCGAGTATGCGCGCAAGTTTGGCGTATCGCCGCGGACTCATTTGCCTTTGCGACCGTGACACCGATTTAGTGTGCTGCCAACCAAAGAAATCGGCCAAAACCTGAGGATCTTGGCCGATTATCAATGTGGGTGGTGCGGAAGGGGACGTGCCTGGCGTGCGAGTCGATGTAGCGCGATCTCCAGCGCGCGCGGGAACTCCTGCAGGGTACTGTGCGGGCATGACCAAAATAGCTACTGTTCTTCACCTCGGTATGTCCCTGCTGTTCGCCATCGGCTGGGGCGGATTGGTGCTCGTCTCAGTGGCCGATAAGGGCTGGTATGACGACTTGATGGGGCCGCTGATGATCGCCGTGATCAGTGCGGTCTACGTGGGCATCGGCTTCGCGAATAGCAAGGCGTCGAATCTCAACGCTTCGGGGCTGGGCATCATGCTGACGGTGCCGCTGGTGGGTGCGGTGGCCGCTCCCTTCGACTTCGAGATGCCCGGGTTGGTCATCGGCGGAGTGCCTGCGGTGATTCTCGGCCTGTGCTGTGTGGTGCACGCGCTGGAGGCGCGGAAGCAAGTGGCGTAGGACGTGGAGGTCGGATGAAGCTCATTTCAGTCAGCGCGGGAATCCTCTTGGTGGGCTTGGCCTGTACTGGAGGAACCCAAGAGCCAGCGAGAAACGCTCTGGGGCCGAGCTCGAAAGACGTTGTGGCGCCTTGGAGCGAGATGGACCTGCCAATTTATGGAGGCGTCGTGGCAAGGTCCAGTCCGGCATCGTTCGTTGTGGTGTACCTCGACCTCTGCGACGAAGCTGTCGCTCGGAAGAGGGCGTCGAGATACGCCGCCGCCCTGAAGGCGAAGGGATGGAAGAGAGTGGCTGAAGAATCGCTGTGGCCGACCGAGTACACGGTGTTTTTTGACCGCGACAATGGCCGCGGTACGCTCGCGGTTCGGCCGACGGCATCTACCTGTGAGGTTCAAATTGTGACAGATGGGGGATAGACGCGTGAGCGTGGGCGTCCCGTTGGACTGAACCGTGCCGCCTATTCAATGACAGTGATTGCCGCCTCGCACGAGTTGCCCATCTTCCTCACAGACACCGTCGCCTTGCTGGTCGCCTTGTCGAAGAATCGATCCAGGCTGATCGACCAGTCGAGGTCGGTGCCTGCGGGCTTCCAGCCAACTTTCTCCAGGGCAGCTGCGTAGCGTTGTGAATGCGTGTTCGCGAGGGCTTCGTCGCAGTCTTCGTGCATCACTACAAGCCGATATTCCGTGGAGCGCGTGACAATGCCCCCGTAGATCGGCATCTCCATTTCAGACCATGGCGCGACCAGGTCCTTTGAGCCCAAACCGAGGGCATCGTGCGCGATTTCCACCTTCCCACCCCCGTGCAACCAAGCACGCCTACGAACACAACAACTGCACACGCCATCAAGAGCTTCAAGAACACCTCATCGGATTCCGCGATGATAAGAGATGTCGGCCAAACCCGGCCACTGTCGAAAACACAACGTGGTCCCGTGCCGTCGACGAGTTGCAGGGGCGCATTCGCAGCCGTGTCCCGCTGTCGCTCGGGCTCCTGATCGGCGGAGAGACGCCAGTCTTCGAGCTCGAACTCGATAGCCGCTTCGAACGGGCAGAAGCCCCTGCCAGGCGCGCGCAGCTGGACTATGCGCTCGACGGACTCGGCGTCTCAGAGCCCCAGCGACTCTGGCTCTGCAATGTCTTTGGGTCGCTCACCTCCCGACCCATGAGCGTGACTCCGCTCGCCATCCGCCTCACCAGCGAAGGAGTACTGAGCGAGTTGCGCATCACATTGGTTCGCGTGCCCGCTCGCACTGTGCTGCAGATGATGGAACAGATGCGTCCAAGCGACGACAACGCTCGCCGTCTGGGCGTGTTGTCAGCATTGCTTGGAGAGACGCGGGATCAGGTGCACAGGCTGACGTTGATTGGGTGGGACGGAGAGCCTCCACAGGCGGCCTTTGGATTTCAAAGGCGGGGCTGAGACGTCGGTTTGGTGGGGTATGCGCCGATGGTTCGGCCACGAACTGGTCACCCCACCGCTCGCACCAGTACCCGGGCCTGCGCCGGTGGACGAGCTAGACGATTAAACGTATAATCATTTAGATGATTTATCGACTCCAAGCTGCAGACGCCTCCCTGCTCGAAGCCCTCGACGCCGCGCGTGACCAGCTGATCGCCAGATCTGGCATCGCAAGTCCCGCGGTTCGAAGACTACGCCGACAAGCGCGGACGGCGGCGTTCTCGGCTTCGACTTCCATCGAGGGGTTCGCAATCCCGCCGGACGCGCATGCCCTAGCCAACCGAGAAGCTACCGGCGATCTTGATGATGCAGACCGGGCGGCGCTCAGCTGCTACGCCTTGGCGATGCATCATGTCGAGACGCTGGCACGCGATCCACATTTTCGCTGGCTGGACCGGGTGCTGCTCGACCTTCACTTCGAGGCGTGCTCGTTCCAGCGAGATCGCGCGCCCGGGCTTTGGCGCGTCGGACCTGTTTTCGTCACGCGCCCTGGCGGCCAGAGTGCCTACCGCGCGCCAAGCGCCGGGTCTGTGCCTGAACTCATGGCAGAGGTTGTGAGTTGGCTGGTCGATGGCGATCGAGACGCGCACCCTGCTGTTCGCGCCGCAATGGCCCATCTGCATCTGGTGTCCGTCCACCCCTTTCGCGATGGCAACGGACGGCTCGCCCGCATCGTGCAGTCCTTGGTCTTGGCGCGTTCCGGCCCGCTGCCACCCGAGCTGGGCTCCATCGAGCCGTACCTCGCCCGGCACACCGACGACTACTACGCCGAGCTGATCGCGGCCCAAGGTGACAGCTACGACCCCGCGCGGGATGCGTCCTCCTGGATCAGCTTCTGCCTTTCCGGACACCTCCACGAGGCACGCGCCCGCCTAGCCCAGCTCGAGACAGGCACTCGGCGGTGGGAAGCGCTCGAGGGTGTCGTTGCCGAGCGTTCTTGGCCGGATCGACTAGTCATCGCACTGGAGCAGGCACTGTTCGACAGCTGCAGTCGCGGCGCCTACGCCGTCGAAGCGAACGTGAGCCTCGCGACGGCAAGTGCTGACCTCCGGCGTCTTGCAGATGCAGGTTGGCTGGTCCAGGTGGGAAAGGGGCGGTCGGTGACGTATCGGGCCTCGGACGCATTGCGGGAACGCGCCACCTGATCAGCGGACCAGGCTCCTGTGCAGTTGAACGAGGGTGCCACGGGCAGGTGTGGGGGGTCGGCCGCACAAGGCCCCGACACCTGCCAGGTTGGAGGTTGAGTTCGAGGAACCATCATCTTCATGAACCGCTCACCGGTAGAGAAGGCGTTCTCGGAAATGCTCGGCGAGGTCATGCCGCCCGTCAAACACACCCAACACGTGAACCTCTTGCTTGGCGATGGCGTAGACGATTCGCCAGGGAGGTACCGACAGTTGCGGGTACGGCCCGCCGCCAAGCTCGTCTAGGCCGCGTCCCCGCTCGGGCGTGTGCACAAGCGTCTTGGCTGCCGCCTCGAGTCGGTCCATGACGTCCAATGGGGCACCCCCAATGCGTGGGCACGGCGACCGCTGTCGAGGCTCCAGGCTGGAACGAACAACGCCCCGAGAACTTGGGTTCTCGGGGCGTTGAAGATTTTGGGTGGTGCGGAAGGGGGGACTCGAACCCCGCCGGGGCCGATCAACGCAGAGGTGTGGGGGCGGCGGGTTTGCTGGCGATGGAGGGAGGCGGGGAACCCGGAGGCGGTTTCAGGGATGGTTCGGGGTGGCGGTGGATGGTCGGAGTTGGCCCAGGTGCTTCGGGCGCGATCCGGACAACTTAGCGCTCGGACCAGTACCCGGGCCTGCGCCGTTGGTGGGCGATGGCGACGACCTCGACGGCTTTACCGCGGACTCGGTACACCACCGCGTACGGGAACTTGGCGATGAGATAGCGACGCGTTCCGTGGGTGTGTGGCGCCCACGTCTTTGGCAGGTCGGCGATCATCGCCATTGCGTGGTCGAG
>CAYYHT010000285.1:0-9119 GCA_964471355.1 uncultured Enterobacteriaceae bacterium | reverse complement strand
CGACGGCGACGAGGCACCGCTCACGGTGACCCGAACGGCGGACGGATGGCAGGTCGGCGACCACGTCATCGAGCGGGACGGGAGCGACATCGCGCTGAGCAAAGGCGGCGCCGAGCAGCTGCGCGTGCGCACAGGAGACTGAGGCCGGCCCATGCCTGGCGAGGGTCTCCCGTTCCGCGTGCTAGAGACTGCCGCCCATGAACACATGCACCGTGCCGGAGCCCAGTGGTGAGTGAGCCGGTGCCAACAGGTCCCCCACACCATCCGAGTCGACGTCGGCGACTTCGACATCGAACTCTCCGAGCATCTCGAAGGTGTTGCCCTCGACGGTGATCGCGGCTGCGCTGGTGTCGAACCTCCCTGCGGTGAGCGGTCCATAGAAGACGTAGATCGTTCCGCCAAAGACGCCATCGGCGGTGGTGCGCTGGCCGGCGCCGACCAGCAGATCGGCCATCCCGTCCGCGTTCATGTCCTGGATATTGAGTGAGCCACCGAAGTTGTCTCCTGTGGCCTCGCCGTGGAAGTGCACGTCTGTTCCCACATGGGGGTTCGAGCTGTAGTCCGCTCTGCCCAAGTGGATGTAGACGGCTCCGGAGTTGGCGGGGCCGTCGGCCTCATCGAAGCCCGCGACGTCGGCGTAGCCATCGGCATCGAGGTCACTGATGGCGAGGTCTCGGCCGTAGCCGTCGATCTCGTTGCCAGCACTCGAGATTCGAATGTCGTAGGAGTCCGGCAGTGGTGCGACGTCGCCCACAAGCTTCACGCTCGAGCCGAACAGCATCCAGATCCCGCCGGTTCCGGCAATTTTCGGGTCTCCCATCGCCAGGTCGCTGAATCCGTCACCGTTCACATCGCCCCCGGCGAAGGTGTCCAGCTCGCCGAGGGATGTGCCCGCCAAGGAACCGTGGAGGTGAGCGTCCGCGCCAGCGAGGGAAGCTTGACCGCTGAATCGGGTCGAGGAGCCGTAGATGATCCAGACCGAGCCGTCTGCGGAGTTGTCTGTCGTGTCGGAGGGTGCGCCGATGGCGAAGTCTGCGTACCCGTCATCGTTCAGGTCACCCAAGCCGTGGACAGAGCCCGCTGAGATGGAAGGCGTCGCGCCTGTGAATGAGGCGTCCGCCCCGGCCACGACGTCGGTCTGGCCGCTAAGTCGCGTCGATGATCCGTAGAACAGGGACGCGGCCCCTCTTGAGCCGTTGTAGCTCCGGTTGCCCATCAGCAGATCGTTGAACCCGTCGCCGTCGATATCCCCCGCGTCTGCACCGCTGTCAGAGGCCGAGAAGCCGGAGGACTGACCAACGAGCGTGGCATCGCTGTTGGCGGTCGTGAGGTCCCCGGTGAGTGGGCCATAGAACACGTAGTTGGAGCCCGCGTCGGTGAATGCATCGTCGTTTCGGGGTGCGTGCACGATCACATCGTCGTTGCCGTCATCATCGAGATCGACAACGGTCACGCGGGACGCGAAGTAGTCTCCGGCCCCGCCAGAGAGCGTCTGGTCCGCGTCACCCGTGACGAAGTCCCCGGTGAGACTGCATTCGAGCGGGTCGCCCGCGCAGTCATTGTCGACCCCGTCGCCGCAGACCTCGGTCAGGCCGGGATGGGCGTTGCTCGCGTCGTCGTCGCAGTCCGTGGCATCGGCACTCCAGATGCCCGTCGTTGGCTGGCAGGACAGCACCTCGGTGGTCACGTCGCCAAAGCCATCGTCGTCGACATCGGCGTACCAGTTCGAGCGGGTGCTGCTGTCTAGACCCGAATCGTCTTCGTCGACATCGCCATTGCAATCATTGTCCTGGCCGTCGCAGACCTCGGTTGCGCCCGGCTTGATCGCGCCGTCGCCGTCGTTGCAGTCCCCGTCTGTGGCCACAAAGTCGGTTGGGGCATCGCACGCCTGGGTGCTGACTGCGGTGTTGCCCACCCCGTCGCTATCGTCGTCTTCGTACCAGGTGGTGGGGTCGATGGCGTCTTCGTCGATGGCGCTGTCGCAGTCGTCGTCGGTGTCGTTGCACAGCTCGTCGGCCCCCGGGAACGAGGTCGCCACAGCGTCGTTGCAATCATCGCTGTTGGCTACGTGGTCAGAGGGCTGATTGCACGCCGTCTGGGTTGATGCAGCGTCGCCGTAGCCATCGGTGTCTGTGTCTGCGTACCAGGTGGACGGGTCGACGGCGTCTTCGTCTGTCGAGGCGTCGCAGTCGTCATCGATGTCGTTGCACAGCTCGTCGGCGCCTGGGTGGACAGTGGTGTCGGTGTCGTTGCAATCCTGACACGCGGCGAACCCGTCCCCGTCGGCGTCGGCGTAGCCCACTGTGCCGTCGCAGTTGTAGTCCTTGGGGTCTGCGCAGTCGTCTTCGGTGGCGCCCGGGAAGCGTGTGGCGTCGGCGTCGTCGCAGTCTCCGGGATCTGCGGAGTGGCCGGCTGGGAGGGTGCAGGCTTCGACTGGGTTGCTGCCGTATCCGTCGTCGTCGGCATCGGCGTAGAAGGTGGTTGTATCGTCCGCGTCGTCGTCGACGAGGGTGTTGCAGTCGTTGTCGAGGTCATCGCAGACCTCGCTGTTGCCAGGAAAGACGGCGGGGTCGTTGTCATCGCAGTCTTCGGGAGCTGGAACGCCATCTGCGTCGGCATCGGTGGGGTCGGGGTCCGAGCTGCTCGGGCAGCCGGTGAGGGCGAATAGACAGAGGAGCGAAGCAATGCGCATGGTGATTCCGGAGTTTGGACCGCTTAGCTAACACATGGCAAGTCGTCCGTTCGCACCGAGTCACTGCGCCCGACGGGGGTTTGTGTGACGCGGCTTTTCCGCTGCCTCATCCTGTCGCCGTGCTGTTGGCCGGGTGCGGTTCCAAGACAAGCTGGAACTCGTCGATCAGGCGCGCGAGACCTTGGCGCAGGGGAACGGTGGGCGTCCAGCCGAGCAGCCGCTGTGCGCAAGCCCGTCAGCTTGGCGGCCAACAGACGCAGGCGTCCTTTGCTCATTGGCCTGCGTCCCGTTTGCGCGCCAACGTCCCGATGAGCTCGCTGGCCAGGTCGATGAACGCGCGAGTCTTGGGCGGCAGGAACTCGGTGGCTGGCCAGACCAAGCTCACCGAGATCGAGGTGCCGACGACCCCTTCGAGCACCTGGACGAGCTCCCCCGATGCGACGTGGGATCGACACACTCGCTCCGAAGCCAAGATGAGCCCCATTCCGAGTAGCGCTCCCTCGATTCGGCTCGCACCACTGTTCGTACGAATCGGGCCGCGCACAGGGACCGTTCCACCATCCGACAGCGGCCACTGAGTCTTCGGTCGGCCGTATCCGTCGAACCCCAGAAGGCAGTCCCAGCTCGACAGGTTCTCGAGGGTTGGCGGTCCGCGCTCGTCGATCAAGCTGGGCGCGCAGTACACCTGGTTGCGGAAGCTCAACAGCTTGCGGCCGATGAGCTGCTCGTCCTCGATACGGCCCGCGCGCAGGGCGACGTCGATGCGGTTGTCTAGCAGGTCGTCGTTGGCGTGGGTGCTGAGGAACTCGAGCTCGACCTCTGGATAGGCCTTGCGGTAGGCCCTCGCGAGCAGCATCTCGAAGCCCGCCCCCGCCGGAAGGCCCACACGAAGCAGCCCTCGGGGCACCGTGTCGAGTTGGCTGACTGCAGATCGCGCCTCTTCGAGGTCGGCCACAATCCGCCGTGCCCGTAGGTACAGCTGACTCCCCGCTTCGCTCAGGTTCTGTCGATGCGTGTCTCGATGCAGCAGCTGAACGCCGTAGGACGCTTCGAGACGGGCCAGGCGACGACTCACCGACGCGCGCGGAACGCCGAGTTCACGGGCAGCGGCGGACACACTGCCCGCCTCGACAATGCGCACGAACTCTTCGAGGTGGGACTCCAGCATGGCTTGATTGTACGAAAAATGAGCAACCGATGCTGAATTCTGGATGTTGTCACGACAATCGATCAGCCCCATGTTGGGGAAGCAACGGAGCGGACCCCTCATGACTGTCTACAAATCGTACGGAAGCTGGAGCCTTGTCACTGGAGCCTCGTCGGGCATTGGTGCCTCCTTCGGCCGCCACCTGGCGAAAGCCGGCCAGAATGTCGTGCTCGTCGCCAGGCGAGCTGAGCGACTTGAGGCCCTGTCCAAGGAACTCACAGAAGCCCACGGGGTCGAGGTACGCACGGTCTCAGCGGACCTCGCTACGGTCGAGGGCATCGAAGGGGTCTTCGAGCAGACGAAAGACCTGGAGATCGGACTGCTGGTCTCGAACGCAGGCCGCCTCGTCACCGGCTCCTTTCTGGGCGGCAAGATCGAGGACTACATCAGCGAGAACCGACTGAACATCGATGCACACCTGCGCCTATCGCACCACTACGGCCGATTGATGGCCGCTCGCGGTCGCGGTGGCATCCTCCTCGTCGGCTCGATGGGGGGCTTTATGGGCAACCCCTTCATGGCCAACTACGCCGCCACCAAGGCGCACTTGGTGACGCTCACCCTGGGTCTGTCGAACGAGCTGAAGGACCACGGAGTCGACATGAGCATCGTCACTCCCGGCTCGACCGACACCGAAATGACCCGGGTGCAGCTGGGCATGAAGCCCGAATCGTCGCTGATGTCGCCAGAGCAGGTGGTCGAGGAGGGATTGGCAGGCCTGCCGCACAAGCCGGTCATCATCCCGGGCTTCATGAATCGCATCATCGTCTTCGTGTTCGGAATGCTGCCGCGCACATTGGTGGTCAAGCTGACCCGAAGCGCGGCGCACGACATTCTCGAGCCGGAAGCGTTCGACGCGCGATTGCCTGCGGCGTGACCCGGGCTGCTAGCCCTAGAACTTGTTGAAGAACTGCGAGTAGTACAGGTCGTCGGGCCAGCTGCCGCTCGACTTCGGATCGATGACCAGCGCCGTGCTCGTCAACGACTGCGGAATCGCGTAGATCTTGCCGTCTGGCGCCAGAACGCCGCCGTACCACTTGTTGTTTGCTCCAGCTACGGCTGGTCCCAGCGTGGCGGAGCCAGAGGCCGGATCGATGATCAGCACGTTCGCGGAACGCCGGTATCGACTTCCGGCAGCGGCTGCTGACCGACCTGGCCGAGTGCCTTGAGGACAACGACGTGCGCAGTGTCACTTCGGGGCTGTCGAGCTCGTGATGGCCTGTCGGTCGAGCACTGCTGCCGATGGGTAGCAGAGTTCAACAACAACGCGGTTTCGCGTTCGTCCTCGGCCTCGATCCGGTGCGTTCGAATGGCCGGCGACGCCGCACTCGCCATTTTCAATGACGTCGTTGTTGCTCAAGGTGTTGCCGATGTTTTCGGCAAGTGCCTGGAGCTCATAAAGACCTGGCGCGCGAGGGCGGCTTCGAGGTCACTCGGTGCGAGGTGGCTGCGGTCACCGACTTCCCGATGGATGCTGTGCATGTGGAAGCGACGCGGACGTAGGCCACCAACCCAGCGTCAGGCTGCATCGTTAGGCAGCACCAGCTTCTGCTCCGGTGATTCGGCGTCCTCGTCGAACGTCTCGCCAGCCAGAACCTGGGCGAGCTTCCGGCAGAACGTGACCATGTGTCCCAGCTCGTTGGCGCCACCGAGGCGCAGATAGCGGAAGACCAGCAGCCGGGAGCCATTGCTCTCGACGTGGTAGATCTCTTCCTGCTCGAAGAAGCTCAGGCGCTCGGGGGTGAAGAACTCCTGGAGCTCCTCCTCATTGGCACCCTTGAGCAAGAACTTGCTCGAGAACTTCCCGAAGAGCTTGAAGTCGATGTCGCGGTAGCCGGCGAACTCCATGAGGCGGTCGAAGAATTCCTCTTTCTCCAGTGTGAAGCTGGGCAATGTGGTGCGCAGATGAATCACCCCAATGGTGGTGTGATAGACCTCTGCCGCATGAAGCGCGCCTTCGTCGAAGGTGATGTCGCTGATCTCCCACTGCAGGCCAGGCAACAACTCACCGGTGATGGCGTTGTTGCGGTACTCGATCGGGCGGGTCTCAAAGAACTGGAAGTCCGAGAGCGCCTCGGCATCCCAGTCGACGGTGGGATCGAAGCCCCAGCCGTACGTTTCGGCGAGGTCGCGCAGGTCTTGCTGCCGATGGGTGAGCCGCGTCTCGCGTTGGGGTCGAGCGAGTGTATGCAGGGACGTGGGGTGGTCGGACGAGGCTTCGTGCACACTGAGACCGACGATGTCGAACACCCCGTCCGCTTGCTCGTAGCGCCGGCGAAAATCGTGCACGAACTCGAGGATGGTGTGATCCACAAGCTCGGTCTTGTGGAAGTCGAGCACGACGTGTGCGCCCGCAGGAAGCTTGCTCAGCTGTGACCGCAGGGGCAAGAGGGTGAGGAAGTTCATCAGCCCGTGGGTGCGCACATAGTAGCCCCCGTCGCGCTCGTGCACGACATCGATGGTGGGCTTGATGATGGCGCGCAGGTTGTCCCGCCAGGACATGCCCGACTTGGCAAGATGCAAGGCGAGGTTGAAGGCCATGCCGGCGAAGATGCCCATCATGATGCCCTCGACGAGGGTGGCCAGGATGGTCACGCAGAAGACCAGCAGCTGCTCGATGCCGTGCTGGGCGAGCTTGCGAAAGACCTGCGGCGAGGTGAGCTGGTAGCCGGTGTAGACCAGGATGGCAGCGAGCGCTGCAAGCGGGATGAGCTGGATCAGGCCCGGAAGCAGCAGCACGAACGCCAGCAGGAAGGCACCGTGTACGAAGTTGGACCAGCTCGTCTTGGCGCCGTGGTTGGCATTGACCGAGCTGCGTGCAATGACGGTGATCACCGGCAGGCCACCGATGAAGGCGACCGCAATCGTGCTCAGGCCGATGCCGATGAGGTCCCGGTTGAGGTCGCTGGGACGCTTGTAGGGGTCGAGCTTCTCGACCGCCTTGACGATGGCGAGATCCTCTAGACTGAGCACCACGGTGAGCAGAGCGACCACGACCCAGAACGATGGCTCGCCCATATGCGAAAAGTCAGGCCGAATCAGACTGTCGGTGAGGTTGGGGGGCAGCTGAATCAGGTGCTCGGGCGTGATCTCGAACGTGTAGTTGAGGAGGGTGACCGCCCGGGGCGTGTACAGATCGAAGCTGTAGGCCGCAGGGACCGAGAGGATGAGTACCCACAGCGGGGCTGGGATGAAGTGGACGAGCTTGTTGTCGAGGCGCGGGTGAATCAGGATGATGAACAGACTGAGCGCGCCGATGCAGGCGACATAGGGGTTGAGGTGCAGCAGGCTCTCGGGAATGGTCTCCAGCGCATGGATCGCAGACCCTCCTGGGGCCTTGCGACCAAGGGCGACGTGCAGCTGCTTGCTGAGGATGATCACGCCGATGGCGGCGAGCATGCCGTGAATGACCGAACCGGGGATCGCGTGGCCGATCTTTCCGAGCTTGGTCAGGCCCATGAGGACCTGGATCACGCCAGTGATGACCGCCGCTGCGAGGAAGGTGGCAAAGGTGCCCTCTCCGCCCAGGGTGTTCAGTGCGACCAGGGTGATGACGATCAGGACGTTGCCCGGGCCATTGATGCCGATGTGGCTGCCCCGGAAGAAGGTCGTGAGCAGCCCACCTGCGATGGCCGAGAGCAGTCCGGCCATCGGCGGCGCGCCACCCGCGACCGCGATGCCGAGCGACAGCGGCAACGCGACAAGAGAGACCACAAAGCCGGCGATCAGATCGTTGCGCCAGTTGGCCTTGAGCCCAGCCCACCCGTTCTCGGGGGGGTGATGTGGGGGCGCTGCGGACACGAAGGCTCCGGAAGGAGGGTGGGGTGGAGCGCCGATCAGGCGGCGGTGTTCATGGGCGTGTAGGTGCCGCGCTGCTGCAGCGTGTCCCACTCGGCAATCACGGTGCCGCCGTCCTTTTCGTACTGCACACGCCAGTCGGTCAGCATCTCGAAGCAGGCGTGGTCCACGTAGTCGACGTCCTCGAGGTGGACGTGCACCTCACGGCCCTTGGGCAGCGCGTCCAGCGCGGTCGCCAGCCTTGGCAGCACGACAAAGGTGCCGCTTCCCCGCAGGCGAACGTCGATGCGGCCGTCCTGCTCTGTGGTGTCGACCTCGAGGTGGCTGAAGTTCCACACGACCTTGAGCACCGACAGCGCCATGCCGACGAGCAGGCCCTCGAGCAGGTTGGTGGCCACAATCGCAAACACGGTGACCGCGTAGACCGCAAGCTCGTCCCGTCCCCGCTCGAGCAGCTTGGCCCACACGGAGCGGTCCACGAGCTTCCAGCCGATGTACACCAGCACCGCGGCCAGCGAAGCGATGGGCACGCTCTCGAGCGCGAAAGGCACCGCGATGATGGCCAGCAACAACCACACGCCGTGCAGCACCGCAGACCAGCGGGTCTTGGCGCCCGACTCGATGTTGGCCGTCGAGCGCACGATGACGCCGGTGACGGGCAGGCCGCCGAGCAGTCCCGCCAGCATGTTGCCGATTCCCTGCGCGAAGAGTTCCTGGTCGAGGTCAGTGCGCACGCCGTCGTGCAGCTTGTCGACGGCTACCGCGCACAGCAGGGCCTCGGCCGAAGCGATCAGCGCGACGGCGAGAGCAGTGCCGAACACCGACGGCTGCAGCAGCAACATGGCGTCTGCTTGCGTGGGCAGCGTGATCAGGTCGCCCACCGTCTCGGGCATCTCGACATAGGCGATGGGCAGGTCAAAGGCGGCGGCTACCCCGACGCCTGCGGCGACGGCGAGGAGCGGAGCGGGCACGGACCGTATCAAGCCCCCGGCTCGCTCGCGCACGAGGTTCCAGCCAACCAGCACGAACAACGTGACGACGCCGACGCCAGCCGCCAGATGGTGGGGTGTCCCCTCGACCGGGGTCACGCCTTTCCAAATGGCAGATGGGATGGTGAGGACGTTGATGATCCCATTGGATGACGGTGTGTCGTCCACCATGACGTGGAACTGACTGGCGAAAATGAGGACGCCGATGCCAGCGAGCATCGCGTAGATCACCGCCGGTGCCACCGCGCGGAACAGCTGGCCGGCGTGAAGCTTGCCTGCGACGATCTGGATGGCGCCGGCGACGAGCAGGATGGGCCCGAGAGCCCCGATGCCATGGGTGTGCGCGATCTCGAATACGATCACCGCAAGCCCGGCGGCGGGTCCACTGACCTGCAGTGGCGAGCCAGCGAAGACGCCGACCACTAGGCCACCG
>CAYYHT010000284.1:5308-9166 GCA_964471355.1 uncultured Enterobacteriaceae bacterium | reverse complement strand
GGAGCTGTCGCCCACATGGTTCTCGGGCTGGTCGCAGGCCTCTTGGGCACTGGCCATGTCGCCGAACCCGTCGGCATCGGTGTCGGCGTACCACATGGTCGCATTCACAGCGCCCGTGTCAGCCGTTCCGTCGCAGTCGTTGTCCACGCCATCACAGACCTCGGTCCCGAATGGACTGATGTAGGCATCGGTGTCGTCGCAATCTTCGCAAGCCGCAAAGCCATCGACATCTGCGTCGGCGTACCCACTGGAGCCGTCGCAGTTGTAGTCCACGGGGTCAGCGCAGTCGTCCTCGGTCGCGCCGGGGTGTCGGGCGGCATCGGCATCGTCGCAGTCGCCGGACTCGGCGACGTAGCCGGCGGGTGCATCGCACGCGGACACGGTGACATCTGCGTTGCCCGAACCGTCAGAGTCAAAGTCGGCGAAGAAGGTGATGCCATCGATGGTGCCCTCATCCACATCGCCAGAGCAGTCGTCGTCGATTCCGTTGCATAGCTCGTCGGCACCGGGATATACGGCGCTGTCCTCGTCGTTGCAGTCGTCGAGAGCGCTGACCCCATCACCGTCGACATCGTCGGGCTCGCGGCGACAGGCTGAGAGGACAAGGCCGAGGGCCAGAATGGTCAGGGTAGTGGTTCGCATATGGGGTGTGATCTCCTTGCCCGGCACTTTAGCGTGGGCACAAAGCCGCCGCAAACCCAAACTCTGCTACCCTGGCGGCCTCGGAGTGCTTCGCCTGGTCCACCGCACCACAATCCTGCTCATGCTCCTGTCGACCACGATGACGACGGGATGCCTGTACCGGGCCGGCTCATCGCTGTCTGCGGGCCTGTTGGACGAAGTGGCGGGCAAGGGCGAGTCCGGCGGAATCGAAGCTGTCACCGACCGTTTGGTCGAAAAGGCGGTGGTTAAAAAGCTCGGTGAGCAGCTCTCGACTGGGGTCATGGCCGGGGTCGGTGAGATCAGTCCCGAGCAGCGCAAGAGTCTCGAAGACACGGTCGAAGGCGTCATTATCGTCGCCACCAAGCGGGCGGGCTCGGGTATCCGCGACGAAATCAGCCCTCAGCTTCGCGAGATGGTCAAACAGGACATTGTCAACGCGCTGGTCGAAGGCTTCCGGGGTGACCTCGGCGACTCGATGGAAGAGACCGTGGCTAAGGTTGTGCAGGCGGCCATGATCGGCGTTCGTGGGCACCTCGAAGACCAGGAGCTTCGCGCCACGGTGGGCGAGATGATCCGCGACTCCTTCTATATCGCCATGCGCGAAGGCGGTAAGACGCCCGATGGAGACGCCAGACCGGCAGTCGCAGAGACCTTGGAGACAACCCTCTCCGAGAACATGCTCAAGCCGTTCGAGTCTTCAGTCGACGGGCTCGCCGACCGCGTGGCGTCCAAAGTCGACGAGAACAACCAGAAGCTCGAACAGATGATGCAGGGCGTCATCAGCGCCTTGGTCGTCATCTTGGGCGTGTTCATTCTGCTGTATTCCCTCACCCGACGACAGCTGCTCCGTGCCCGCGAGAAGGGAGACAAGGACCGAGAGGCGGCCCGGGCCTTGGGAGCCGCGGTTCAGCTGCTGGGCGACGACGTGCGCACGGAAGTCCTGGGCACGGCCGAAGGGTTCGCCGGGCAAAAAATCGACTTGCCAACGCGCCCTGGCGGCCACCGGGTCGAGGCACCGCGCAGCGATGGATACCTCCGCGCCGAAGAAGACTTCAAAGAGGGAGAGGACGATGACCCCTACTCCCGCTGATGGGTCATGACTCCCGCTGAACGCAACCGGGCGTTTCGAGAGCTGGCGGTGGGCCTCGAAAAGGTCGACCTGCCGGTGTACGCCAAGCACGGCATCGATCCGCACGAGCCGACCATGGGCGAGGGAGACTCGAGCTGCCGCGTGGCCATCTTGGGGCGCGATCCCGGAAACAAAGAGGTGCTCTACCGTCAGCCGTTCGTGGGGGTCGGGGGCCAGAAGATTCGACGAGGGCTCCACCGACGCTTTCACGGCGCCAAGATGCCGGACTTCGAGGCTTCATTGGCGATTGGAGCCCACGTGTTCTGGGCGAATACCGTGCCGTACAAACCCCTGGGGAACAAGGCGTGGTCCGTCAAGACCAAGAAGGCCTTTCAGCCGCTGGTCAACGACCTGCTGGTGCACGGTTGGGACGGCTCCGACGTGCTGTGCATGGGCCGTGTCGCCTTCCTGTGGTTCGGCCTCGGCGACCGAGACGAGACCCGACGGCTCAAGGAGTTCTGGGGGCGAGAGGACCGGTTCGAGGCCTCGATCACCAGCCAGGTGCAAGCGCCAGATGGCACCGAACGCCAGCTTCGACTTCACCCCGTGCCGCATCCCTCGCCGCTCAACGCGACCTGGGCGCCTCACTTTGATCGGCTGTTTGCGCTCAGACTGCAGCAGACCGGATGGGGACCGGACAGCTGGCGAATCAGCGGCGACGTCTGATCGCGAGCAAGCCGATGGCGCCAAGCCACAGACCACTCGGCCCGGTGCCCGTGGCGCACCCGCACCCACCCTCGTAGCTGCCTGGGTCGTCGTTATCGGCGATTCCATCGCAGTCGTTGTCGACGGCATCGCCTGGAAGCTCGGCCATGCCCGGGTTGCTGTTCGGATTGGTGTCGTCACAATCCAGACCGCCCATCGCCATCGCGTCGAAGCCGTCGTGGTCCTGGTCCGCATCGTTGTCATCGCAGTCTTGGTCCACGCCGTCGTACCAGACTTCGACCTCGCCCGGATTGATGGCGGCATCTTCGTCGTCGCAGTCGGTGCCCCCGGCCACATCGGCGTCAAAGCCATCTTCATCGACATCGGTCAGGTCATCGCCATCGCAGTCCTGGTCGACGCCGTCGTAGGGAATCTCGATGCCGCTTGGCGAGACGTCGCGATCCTCGTCGTCGCAGTCATCGCCACTGCAGACGGTGGACTCGTAGCCGTCACCATCGACGTCGCAGTCCGTCGGCAGCTCATCGAGGCCGTCGCAGTTTTCGTCGATTCCGTTTCCGGGTAGCTCGGCAGCACCTGGCCGAATGGCGGCATCGAGGTCGTCGCAGTCATCGACGCCTTGATCGTAGCCATCGCCGTCTTGGTCGAAGTCGGACAGGTCGTCGCAGTTTTGGTCGATGCCGTCGTACCAGATCTCGGCAGCGTCCGTATTCACCGCGGCATCGGTGTCATCGCAGTCGGTGCCACCGCAGGACTCGCTGTCGAAACCATCGGCATCGGCGTCGCAGCTGGTCTCGTCGGACCCGTCGCAGTCTTGGTCGATGCCGTCGTCGACGATCTCGGCCGCCGAGGGGTTGATTCCCGCATCGGTGTCATTGCAGTCCGTTCCGCCACAGGAGGTGGCGTCAAAACCATCGTCGTCGAGATCACAGGCCGACAGGTCGCTGCCATTGCAGTCCTGGTCGATGCCGTCATCGGGAACCTCGACAGCCCCCGGGTAGATTGTGGAGTCGTCATCGTCGCAGTCGGTGCCACCGCTCGAGATCACGTCGAAGCCATCGAGGTCGGCGTCGAAGTCCGAGTTGCCGTCGCAGTTGGCGTCCACGCCGTCGTAGTAGGCCTCGGTGGCACCGGGGTTGATAAGGGGGTCTTCGTCTTCGCAGTCGGGCCCGCCACAGCCGAAGCTGTCGTAGCCATCGACGTCTAGGTCGCACACAGCGAGGTCGCTGCCATCGCAGTCCTGGTCGATACCGTCATCGGGGATTTCCGTGGCTCCGACGTGGATGAAGGGGTCGACGTCATCGCAGTCAGTGCCCCCCTCGGACAGCGCGTCGGCGCCGTCTTCGTCCGCGTCGTAGTCGGACAATCCATCGCAGTTGCTGTCGACGCCGTCGTAGTACACC
>CAYYHT010000284.1:0-5298 GCA_964471355.1 uncultured Enterobacteriaceae bacterium | reverse complement strand
CTCGAGAGCGGCCGGGTGCACCGCGGCGTCGCCATCGTCACAATCGAGGCCGCCGTCGGCGATGGAGTCGAAGCCGTCGCCGTCTTGGTCCGGCTCGCAGGCATCGCCCAGGCCATCGCCATCGGTGTCCGCCTGGCCGGGATTGGCGACCGTGATGCAGTTGTCCTCGGCGTCGCGTACAGCATCCTCGTCGCTGTCGAGCTCGATGACCAACGCAATGAGGCCCACACCGGCTGTACCGGTCGGGTGATCCACGCCGATGTTGACCGTGCCGCCCTCTGCATAGAAGTGGGTGTACAGCTCATCGGACTTGCGGGAGTCCAGATTGCCGCCCACGGGTTCAGTGTCCGGGTCGTCGCCGCCGGTGCCGAGCCAGGTGTCCGAGTCATCGAAGCCAAAGGAACCCTGCGTGACCAGCGAGTTAAAGTCCTGAATCGAGCAGTTGCCCACAAAAGCCTTGCCGTCGTCTCGACCACCCACGCGGCTGGAGAGCGTCGAGCCATTGAGCAGCAATCTGCTCCATTGCTCATTGCTGCATTCCCAGTACAACCCGACCGACACCAGCATGTCTCCGGTGGTGCCGGCGGTGGGGAAGCCCGTGAGGTTGTCGATGACGTCGACTTCGGCACCGGTCACCAGTGTGATGTGCCTGGCCCCCGTCAGTGTCGGGTCTTCGTAGACCACAGCCAGACTGAATCCGCTGACCCCGGCTCCTACTTTCTGGCCGACATCGGCCGCTCCGCTCTCTTGATAGGAGTAGGACCCGGCGCCTCCGATGCCAAAAGCGGTCGGACTGAGCTCGTAGACCCTGTACTCGCCCCCGTCGATGGTCATGCTTGCCGAAGACAGCGGAGTGCCATTGATGAGCACCTCGTCCTCGACGCCGGCGGGAAAGCCGAATCCATACTTGGCATGCAAAACGCCGATCATCGTCGTGACGGTGCCGCTCGATGGCATCTGCACCACCAGATCCTTGCCGGACTCAAAGGACGGGTCGCCGTCGGCAGCGGTACTGACGCCACTCGCGTCGACAGAAACCCCACCGGTGATGCTGTCCTGATAGACCACGTCAGACGCGAAGGCCGTCGCCAGTAAGGAAATGAGCAGCATCTGCAAGAAACTCCAATCTCAGCACACCCTAGCCTTTGGTTGGCGTGATGCGCTCACCCGTGTGATCGGTGTTCCATGATGTTGCTCTCCTTCATTGCTGCAATGGCCGCTGCCGAATCCCAGTGCACCCAGATCGGCAGAGCAGACATTGTCGCCGTGCCCGCACCCGCCGTCATCGTGCTCGGGGAGCGCCACGGCACGCAGCCCGACTTGGCGCGTGCCGAGCGAATCGTGCGGCTTCTCGCGATGGAGAACGAGGTCACCCTTGCACTTGAGTCCGTTGGCGACGTCCACCAGGGCACGCTCGACGACTTCGCCGACGGAAAACTCAGCCTCGATGCGCTGCCCCAGGCGCTCGAGTGGGACCAAAGCAGTGCGTTTCCGTGGACTGCTTACCAATCACTGGTCACGGGCGCCCTGTACGACGTTGATGTCATCGCCGCAGGACCACCGACCGACGCGCCACCCAACACGAAGCGCTTCCCCGTTCCCAGCGGCTACGCGAGCCTGTATGTCGACGCGATGGGGAATGACGAAGTCGAGAAGGGCATCGAAGAGCGATTTGTTCGCGCCATGGCTTGGCGCGAGAACCGCATCGCCCACTTCAGCACTCAGTCGTGGGACCGCAAGGGCTACCTCGTCATCGTCACAGATCGAGCGGGCGTCGAAGGAGGCCTGGGAGTGACCTGGCAGCTCAGACAGATGCTCCAAGGAGTGCCTGTGCACGGCTACACGCTCCACTGGGGCAGCAACCCGCCCTGCTACTCCGGCGACAAACTCTGGCGCCAGCCGTGGTGGGACAAGCTGTTCGAGAGCTGGGGCTGGAAGGAGTAAACCGGCCCGTTCGGCCAGCTTAGAGCTTGTCGAGCTTGGCCGAGAAGTCCCGCATGCTGCGCATGCGCTCGGGCCAAAAGGCCTCAAATCCTTGCTCGTCGGCCAGGGCCATCGAGCGAATCATGAGGCGGCGAGCCTCGATGACGTCGCCCGCAGCCGCATAGACCTGGGCGAGGTCCGACAAGGAAAGTGCGAGGTAGTCGGCACAATCGTCGGCACCCTCGGCGGCCTCGACAGCCTCTTCGAGACGGTCACGTCCCAAAGGCCAGTCGCCATCGCGGCAGGCGGCCGAGCCAACGGCCCAACACGCGGCGATGATGCGGCGCTTGTTCTCGCTCTTGCGCTCCCACACGAGGGCTTGTTGGTAGGCCTCGAGACCGTCTTCGGAGCGACCTGTCTGATCAAGATGCACGGCCAGCGCGTTGTAGGCACCAGGCAGCGGCGTGCTCACGTTGTGGGCCAATGCCGCGTCAATGGCGTGCTCGAGCCAGTCGATGGTGTCGTCTGCGTCGTCACTGTGGTGGGCCAGCAGCAGGGCTGCGTCGACGATCTCGGTTCCCGCGCGCACGTCCTCAGCCCAGTGCAGGTAGCTGAGCATCTCGGCATGGCCCACTTGGGGTCCGCTCTCGGCCATTGCCAGACGTGCCAGCACGGCGCGGTAGCGGCCATGGCTCTCAAGGTGATTGGGATCGAGGATGCGGGAAGCGACAGACAGCTCGTCGCCAGCGTCGTCGTATTCGCGCCGCTTGATGTGGTACCGCGCCAACATCGAGCGCGCGATGACTTCCATGGCCTTGTCGGCGGTCTCTTGGGAGCGCTCGAGCAGGGTGTCGTACTGCTTGCGCGCGACGCTCAAGCGTCCCGCCCAAAAGTATTCGTCGGCCTGTTCGAGCAGGCTGCGCAGTGTCGTGACCAATGCGGGCATGCCGACAGTCTATCGGCGGTTGGAAACCGCCGCTACGGCACCGGGCAAACCGCCGCTACTTGGCCCGCGCTGCCTTGACCACTTCAGGCAAGCAGACGCCGTAGTCGTTGCCCCAAGCGTTGCGCTCGTAGGTAATGACCGCTGCGATCTCGAAGTCGGTGTTGGCGCCGAGCGGAGGCATCGCGCCGTCGTACTCCTTGCCCTGAACGACGATCTTGCCGGTCTGGCCAAAGATCACCTGCTTGGCGTGCTGGGTGCAGTCGCCCATTTCTTCCTTGCTGCCCTTGAGCGGCGGGAACGCTGGATCCATGCCCTCGCCATTGGCCTGGTGGCAAGTCACACAGGCCATGCCGGCGGTGCCACCCTTGTTGTAGACCTCTTCGCCAGCCTTTATCAGTGCCGCGAGCTTCTCTTCGTCGCTCATTGCTGACAGGTCGGGCTCGGCAGCCTTGGGCTCTTCTGCCTTGGGCTCTTCTGCCTTGGGCTCTTCTGCTTTGGGCTCTTCTGCCTTGGGCTCTTCAGCGGGGGTCTCGCCTCCGCCACACGCCGTCATGGCAGTGAGCGACAAGATGAACAGGATGTGACGCATCATTCCTCCAACACACGTCCCCGTCGTAATAGACTGGGCGGTCCATGCGGCTCCCATGCACCATCGTGTTGCTATCACTCACCCCTGGCGTCGCCATGTCGGCGAACCTGGATGTCTGTAGTGGCTGTTCCTACCCCACAATTGGGGCAGCGCTGGCCGTGGCAAATAACAACGACCACATCCGCATCGGCGGCGGCACGTGGTCCGAGTGCTTGGTGCTGCCCAACAAAGACATCATCATCGAACCCCTGAGCTCGGACGCGGTGGTGCTCGACTGCAGCGGCACGGCCTTTCAAAACACCTCGTCGAACAAGACCTTCGAGTTCCGCGACCTCGAGATCCACTCCAATACCTATGCGATCAACGCAAACCAAGCCGATGTGATCCTCGATGGAGTCGACATTCAGGCAGCTGACCGAGGAATCTGGGGCAAGACCCTTGAGGTCACCGGGAGCACCGTCACCGCCAACAGCTGGGCGCTGAGCAGCCGCGAAGACTTCGTCATCTCCGACTCCTCTGTGCACAGTGACACCAACAAGGCGATCTGGCCCGATGGCAGCGGCGGGACCGTCGAGATCACCGACGTCGTCGTGACCGGACACGACGGCATCGTGTCCACGAGCATGCCCATCACCATCGACAACGTCGACATAGTGGTCGACGGCATCGGCATCAAGATCACAAACAACAGCCAGACGGCCAGTGTCGTGAACAGCACCGTCGTGGCCACCGAAACGGCTCTGAATGGGGTTGTGACCACCAAGAGCCTGACCGTCGACAAGTGCCAGCTGACGTCCACCGAAGGGGTCGCATTGTCCACGGGAGTCAAGCAGCTGTTCGTCTCCACCTCTCTGTTGATTGGTCACCGAGGAAACATCACGGACGCCGAGGAACAGGTTCTCGTCTACACGACCTTTGTGTCGAATTCCGGCAGCGGCGAGCCCGCGCTGAAGCTCGCAGGTACCCTCGACCAAGTCGACATCGGCCTGTCGGTATTTGACGGGGGCGTGCCATTTGACGATGGCGGCGGCGGAACGGGCGTGGTGACCATCCTCAACTCCGTGGCACGCACCAGCAACGGGGACGACATCACCGCATTCGGCAGCAGCAATCGAATCGGCGCGCTGGGCCTGGACTCCGCCTACATCCCAGGCGTGACGTCTCTCGTCGTCGACATCGGCCCCAACGACGGCGGCACGACGGACCTGGTCGGCGTTCCGCGCAACAAGGGCAGCGGCGCCGATGCCGGCGCGTACGAGTACGCAGACAGCGATGGGGACGGCATCATCGACGCCATCGAAGTCAGCAATGGCATGAACCCGAACAGCACTGACAGCGACGGAGACGGTGTTCCCGACAGTGTCGAGTGGGGAAGCGGGCTCGAAGGCATCGACAGCGATGGAGACGGCATCGTCGACGGCGCAGACCTCGATGACGACGGGGATGGCGTGCCCACGGCGGTCGAAGATCGAAACAACAACAACAACCCGCGAGACGACGACACCGACAACGACGGCATCAATGACTACCTCGACCTCGACGACGATGGAGATGGCGTCGACACCATCGACGAAGACCGCGATCTGGACGGAGACCCGCGCAACGACGACACGAACAGTGATGGCACTCCCGACTACCTCGACCTCGACGATGACGGCGACGGCATCCCGTCTCCCGACGAGGTCGCGGCCGGCTGCGATCCGGGCAGCCTCGATGGGGACATCGACGGCATCGACGATGAGACCGAGTGGGCTGGCGGTACCGACACCGACGGTGACGGCATCTACGACTGCGGCGATGACGACGAATCACGACGGCGGCGAAGAGCACCCAACTGCCG
>CAYYHT010000283.1:0-9195 GCA_964471355.1 uncultured Enterobacteriaceae bacterium | reverse complement strand
CGATCGAGCTTGCCCCCATCGACCGCGCTGACGCGCCCGCCCGCTTCTTCGATCAGCAGCACACCCGCGGCGACATCCCACCGGGACAGGGTGAACTCCCAAAATCCGTCCAGGCGCCCGCAGGCAATCATCGCCAGGTCCAGTGCTGCGGCGCCCGCACGGCGCATTCCCTGGGCGCGCGTCAGAAACGCACGGAACGGCTTGAGGTCGCGGTCGGCGTTGAGGTGCCTGTCGTATGAGAAGCCGGTTCCGACCAGTGCCGTGCCCAGCTCGGTCCGCGTTGAGACCTTGATTGGAACGCCATCGCAGTGGGCGCCGTGGCCACGCATGGCGGTATAGGCGGTGCCGCGAACGACATCGAGCACCACGCCAACGTCGCTGCGCCCGTCGACCTCGAGTGCGACGCTGACTGCGTAGTAGGGAAAGCCGTGCACGAAGTTGGTGGTGCCATCGAGGGGATCGACCACCCAGCGTGTCGTGGCGTCAGCAGCACCGCCGCCCTCTTCGCCGAGCACAGGGATGTCGGGGGTGTGTTGGCCCAGAACCTGGCGCAGTGCGTTCTCGGCCGCAAGATCGACCTCGGTGACCAGGTCGTTGCGTCCCTTGTGGTCGACCTGGCGGGGGCCGTCCGCGGCGGCCCGGATGACCTTGGCTGCTGCTCGAGCCGCCTCGATGCCGATGTCCAGCTCGTTCATGTGGCTGGGCTGTCGATCACAAGGGTGATGGGGCCGTCGTTGACCAGCGCCACATCCATCATCGCCTGGAAGGTGCCGGTCTCGACTTGGGAGACGCCCACGTCACGAAGGTCTTGGCAGAACTGCTGGTACAGCGGGTCGGCGAGCTCGGGGCGCGCAGCCTTGATGAAGCTGGGACGCCGCCCCTTGCGGCAGTCGCCATACAAGGTGAACTGCGACACCACCAGGGCGGCTAAGCCGCGGTCCATCAGGGACTCGTTCATCTTGCCGTCGGCGTCTTCGAAGATGCGCAGGCCAGCAATCTTGTTGGCCATCCACTTGGCCTGTTTGGGGCCGTCATCGTGGGTGACGCCAAGCAAGACCAGCACCCCGCCTTCAATGCGGCCGACGACCGAGCCGTCCACCGTCACCGATGCGGAGGTCACGCGCTGAACGACAGCGCGCATCGAGTCCTTATGGTCCGCTGCAGGACAGCGAGCCGCCGCCGGCGCGGCAGTTCACAGTGCCGGACTTGTTGACCAGGCCGGCCCACATGCCGCCACCTGCTGAAATCATGCAAGACACGGGCAGGGCGCCACCGTCAAAGGTCATCGAAGTTGAGCCATCGACGTCTTTTCGCTGGCCATCGCCACAGCCAATCGAGCCGCGTGCGCCAACGTTGAACGTGACGCGAACCGGTCCGGAGCTGGGAGCGGGAGCCTTCTTGACTGGAGCCTTCTTGACGACCCGCTTCTTGACTGGAGCCTTCTTGACGACCTTCTTCTTCTTGGCGGCTTCGAGGGCGGCCTTTTTCTTGGCTTCGGCCTCGGCCTTCTTCTTGGCGATTTCCTCGGCGTCCTCTTCAGCCGTGTCTTCCTTCGGCTTCTTCTTTTCGGGCTTCTTCTTCTTCTCGACTTCGGTCGTGTCGCCAGAGCCCATGAAGATTGCCGCGCCGCCGCCCATGACGGTCATGCCGCCACAGATCATCAGCAACACGACGACGATTCCGACAATCGCTGCCACGGGCACGCCACCACCGGCCGCGGCTGCGGGAGGCGGAGGAGCGACGGGGTAGGTGGCTTGCGCTGCCACGCCAGGAGCGGCAGGCGGTGCTGCTGCTGCGGGGGGCGGTGCTGCTGCCGGTGCGGCAGGCGGTGCTGCTGCGGGAGGCGGAGCGGCGGCTGCGGGCGGTGCCTTGGGTTTGGGCGGTCCGCCACCTTGCTTGGGTCCGCGACGCTGTCCACCGGGGGGACGCTGTCCGCCACCACGCTTCGGGCGCGGTGCGGCGTCGCCGCCGTCGGCCATGGCCTTCATCTGGTCGACGGTGAAGAACGCGGTTGCTGCGTGTCCGCCGCCGGGCGGACCCTTGCGGGCTGCTGGAGCGGCGTCGTCGTCGATCTCTTCGGAGGCCTCGGCCTCTTTGAGGGCGGCCTTCATGGCGTCTTTGGACCAGAACGCAGTGGCTTGGCCGGGCTTGGCGTCGCCGCCGAAGCTCAGGGCGCCCTTGGCGAGCGGGCCAGCAGAGGCGACGGGACCACCGAGGTCTTCTTCGTCCTCGGGTGGAGGGGCGGCCTTGCGGCTGACCACTTCGGAGTCGCGTCGTTGGGCCTCGCCATTGAGTGCAGCGTCGCCCCACTCGGACATGTCCGGGCCGTCGGTCTCGCTGGCGAAGGCGATGAAGGTACGCCATGCGTCAACCGCTGGTGGACGGTCTTCCCAGTCAAAGGACATGAGCTTGGCGACGAACCACTGAATGTCGCCCTGCATCTCTTCGGGGCAATCTTCGAGGTTCATGGCGATGATGCCGTCGATGACCGAGTCGTCGTGGTCGTCGGGATCGTCTTGTGGAAGGGAGCTGAGCTCTTTTCGGGCACACAGCAAGGTGTAGGCAATGAAGCCTAGACCGTACAGATCGCCCAAGGCGCCTTCAGCGTCGCCTTCTGGGGCGAGCCCGTCATTTTCGCCGTAATCAACGCCGAATCCCTCGAGGCTGACCGCACCGGTCTCGTCGACAAAGACGAACTTCGGGTGCACAGCACCGTGGACTTCGCCGTCTTGATCGGCGATGTCCAGGATTTCACACAGAGACGCAATGATCTCGAGCGTGATGTTTACGGGTGGCAGGCCGTCGGCGAGGATGCTCTCGAGGTCGAGACCGATGGCCGGGCCGTCGCAGGCGTCAACGCCTCCGTCGGCGCCTGTAGTCCGCACGTAATGGAATTCGCTCACCGCTTCACTCCCGAGCCTGCCCCACGCGAAGGGCAGGCGAAATCATACGCTATCGAGTTCTTCGACAACGAGCCTCCTCGCCAGTGCCGGATCTGCTTGTCCCCGTGTAGCACGCATGACCTGGCCCATAAAAAATCCGATGATTTTCTTGTTGCCACCTTGGTATTTGGCAACCTCGTTCGGATTCGCTTTCAAAATTTTCTCGATCGCGGCTCGTATTAGGGCTTCATCGCCCACTTTCTTGAGGCCGCGTTCTGCGACGATGCTGCTCGCGTCGCCGCCATGCTGCCAAAGCGCGTCGAACACCTCTTTCGCAGCGTTTCGACCAATGTCTCCGGCCTGCAGCATTTTGAGCAGGTCAACAAATGACTTTGGTGTGAGGCCTGCGGCGCTCAAGGATCCTCCCTCGTTGAGCTTTCGCTGAACTTCGGTCTGAATCCAGTTCGCCAAGGGCACAGGTTCCCCCCCTTCGGCGACTGCGGCTTCGAACAATCCGGTCAGGTCTGCAGACGCCAGCAGCACCCCGGCTGTGTAGTCGTCGAGTCCGTGCGCGTCGCGGAAGGAGGCGTGTCTGTGGACAGATTGGTCCGCCAGCCAGGTGTCCATAGGTGCGGCGGGAAGGGCCGAGAGCGCCTCGTTGCGCATCGAGGAGGTCACTTCGAGTGGAGGCAGGTCGGGGTCGGGGAAATACCTGTAGTCGCTGCTGGATTCCTTGCTGCGCATCGAAAATGTGCTGCCGGCTCGCCATCCGCGCGTCTCTTGCACGACTCTGCCGCCGCTGTTGAGCACGGCCTCTTGCCGTTCGATCTCTCCCTGAATGGCCTTTGCGACGAACTTGAACGAGTTGATGTTCTTGATCTCGGCGCGGGTGCCCAGAGGCTCTCCTGGCTTGCGGATGCTCACATTCGCGTCGCAGCGGAAGTGCCCCTTCTCCATGTCGCCCTTTGTGACGCCGGATTCGACCAGGACCCGGTGCAGGACGCGCAGATAGGCCTCGGCTTGGGCGGGGCTGCGCATGTCGGGCTCGCTGACGATCTCGGCCAGTGGAGTGCCGCCGCGGTTGTAGTCGACGTGGGTGCCGTGCTCGTCGTGGCTGGACTTGGCGGCGTCCTCTTCGAGGTGAATGCGCGTGATGCCGATGACCAGCGGCTCGCCGTCAACGGTGATGTGCAGCTTGCCGTCGGTGGCCAGGGGGCGGTCGAACTGGCTGATCTGGTAGCCCTTGGGCAGGTCTGGGTAGAAGTACTGCTTGCGCGCAAAGACGCTGCGTTCGTGGACCGTGCAGCTGGTGGCGAGGGCTGCCATGACCCCAAGCCGCACCGCTTGCTGGTTGATGACGGGCAGGGTGCCCGGATGACCGAGGCAGATCGGACAGATGAACGTGTTTGCGACCGCACCCTCGGAAGTGGCGCAGCCGCAGAACAACTTGCTGTGGGTGTCGAGTTGGGCGTGAACCTCGAGCCCGATGACCGCTTCGTATGTGCCGCTCACTGTCGGCACATAGCGAGATTACTTCGCTGCGGCGACCGCTTGGGGCAGGCCCACACCGGACAGGCGCACGACCGAGCGCCACGCTGCGTCTTGCAGGCGCCGGTCGTGGAAGTGACTGTGTGGCTGGACTTCGAGCGGACCCACGGCTTTGCCGGGGGGAGAGGCCCAGAACTTGCCGGTGGCGTCTGTGGCGAAGTCGCCGGCATCGACGTAGCGCTTGGCGCCCTGCTCGATGGAGCCTGCCATACCGATCCAAGGTCCGACGACCTTGATGAAGGGCAGCAACGTCCATCGAAAGATGGCTGGCATGTTGCGGTCGAAGCTGGTTCCAGGTGCGCTGCCTGGAGACACCGCGACGGCGACCATGCCCTCTGGAAGCTCGCGGGACAGGGCGGCGGCCCACCATGTGACCCAGACCTTGGCGTTCGCGTACACGCGCATCTGTTGGTAGCTATCGAGCTGTTCGCCCTTGGCGGTGGCGTCCATCGCGTCGTCCAAGCTGCCGAAGGACTTCTCGTAGGCGGTGTAGTCGTAGTTGCCCATGCCGGGCATCTCGCCGCGGGCGCCCTCGGAGCCCGCGATGACGATGTGGGCGTTGGAGGCGAGTCGATTGGCCTCGAGCAGGCGCATGGTCAGCACGTGGTGGCCGAACAAGCTGGCCGCCAAGGTGAGCTCGATTCCGTCGGTGGTGGTGACGAGCTCGGTGCGTGCCAGGCCGGCGTTGAGGACCAGAAGGTCGATGGTCTCGTCGCGGGCGATGAGCTCCTGGGCGGCGGCTTCGGCTGAAGCGAGCTCGGCGACGTCGACGGCGATCACATCAAAGACGTCCCGGCCGGTGCGTTCGACCAGCTGCTTGCGGGCCGCGGTCGCCTTGCCAATGGTGCGGCAAGCCAGAATGACGCGGCGGTAGCCGACCTCTGCCAGTTGTGCGGCGGCTTCGAAGCCCAGACCCGCGTTGGCTCCAGTGACGAGGGCGGTTTGATTGATGTGCGACATGACTCATGCTCCAAGTGGTGCGAACACACTTAGGACCGACGTTGGCGACGGGAATGGCCGATTGATGCCACGCCTCGGTCCACAAACGAGCCACCTACTGAGGGGTCAGGATCCTCCTATTCCTATTCGCCGACCCCGGTATCTCCGCCATCTATGGGTACACAGGAGGGGTCAGGATCCTCCTATTCCTATTGGGGCGGAAGCCACGAGTCGCTTCTTCGAACACCTGCATTCGCTCACAGAACGGCTCTCCGTGGCCGTCTGTGCTTCGATACCTCAGCCTAGCGCTCCCTCGGAACGTCGAGCATGCGGTGATTGGCGTCAGATGCAGTCTTTCAAGGGCCGATGACCCCCTCCAAATTTCCGCCTAAATAGGAATAGGAGGATCCTGACCCCAGGTATGTAGGTCGTCGGGGCGAGTTTATGGAGGTGCGCCAATAGGAATAGGAGGATCCTGACCCCTATGGGAGTTAGCCGGACGGCCTGGAGACACACCATGGCTGTGCATCTGCCCAAGGGCACCCGAGACTTCCTTCCATCCCAGATGCGCAACCGCTTGGCGGTCATCGCCATCGTGCGCGATGTGTTCGCTCGGTTTGGCTTCGAGCCGCTCGAAACCCCCGCTTTTGAGCGCATCGAGACGCTGATGGGCAAGTATGGCGACGAAGGCAACCAGCTCATCTACCGGATTCTCAAGCGCGGCGAAGGAGGCAAGCGCGGCGAGGTCGACCTGGCCCTGCGCTACGATCTCACCGTTCCGTTGGCGCGTGTCGTCGCCATGAACCCGGCGTTGCGCAAGCCATTCAAGCGATACCAGATCCAGCCGGTCTGGCGAGCGGACCGCCCGGCCAAGGGACGATTCCGCGAGTTCTATCAGTGTGATGTGGACATCTGCGGCACGGTCTCTCCGGTCGCCGATGCCGAGTGCTTGGCGGTCGTCGTTGGCGCCCTCGATGCGCTGGGATTCAAGAAGTACACGGTTCGTCTGAACGACAGGCGCATCCTCGCCGACCTAGCTGCTTCCGCCGGAGCCGCCGACAGCAAGCAAGAGATGAGCGTGCTGATCGCGCTCGACAAGCTCGACAAGATCGGGCGTGACGGCGTGAACAAAGAGCTCGCCGGTCGCGGATTCGAAGGCGCGCCGGTCGACGCCATGTGGTCCGCTCTCGAGCGCCAGCCCGACAACAATACCACTCTCGCTCACCTCGAAGCCCAGCTCTCTGAACGCGGCAAAGAAGGCGTCGCCGTCCTGCGTCGGGTCCTCGCCGCCGCTGCTGGACTCGGTGTGGCGGCCGACCGCATCGTCATTGACCCGACCCTCGCGCGGGGACTCGACTACTACACCGGTCCGGTCTTCGAGTGCGCCGTCACCGAGCCCAAGGTCGGCTCCATCGCCGGTGGCGGTCGATACGACCAGCTCATCGGCATGTTCTCGAACCAAGATGTGCCATCGGTCGGCGTATCGCTGGGCCTTGAGCGAATCATCGCGGTCATGGAAGAGCTCGGCATGCTGCCCGAGACCCAAGCCGGTGCCCAAGTCTTGGTCACCGTCTTCAGCGACGACACCCTCACGGCCTCGATCGACGCGACCCGCCAGCTGCGCGAGGCAGGCATCGCAAGCGAGCTGTACCTGGGCGCCACATCGAGCCGAAAGTCGTTCTCGAAGCAGATGAAGTACGCGAACGCCGGCGGGTACCCCTACGTGCTCGTCATCGGACCCGACGAAATGGACGCGGGGCACGCGAAGCTCAAGAACATGGCCAGCGGCGAGCAGCAGACTTTGCCGCTTTCGCAGGTCATCGGGCTGTTGTCTTAGGCGAGAAAGCCGGCATATCTATCAAGTCTTGGCTAGTCAATACAAGACCTCAGACAATTTCTTGGCATGAGGGATGCATTGCTCTACACTCAGGATGCGGCCCTCCCCCCTTGCCGCGCCCTCCCCCACATCCGCCAGGAGCCCGACGATGGCCAGAACTCTGCACGTGAGCCATGAAGAAGACATGAGTGTGAACTGGCTGTTCACGGGCTTCTTGCTGATTGCCGTTGCCTGGATGACCCTCGCTGGCATCGCCAATGCGATGACCGCACAGGTCGATGTCGAAAGTGCTGACCTCGTTGCCGCCGGAGATGTCGTGCTGCAGCCAATCTCCCGGAAGTAGATCCGCCGCTCTTCGCGGTTGCGGTATCCTCGTCGGACGGTCACTTTGAGGCCATCTCGCGCGGAGCAATCATGACTGTGGAGCCACGGCTCGACTTCGACTTGGTGTCGACGGAACCAGCCCCCATCTATATGGGCGAGCTTCCCGAAGACTACTCGGCGGTGCCAGCCGACATCGTGCTGAACCTGTGCGGCGCCTTCCCGTCGATCTCAGTGCCGTCGCCCACGATCCTCACTCTGCCGATGATCGATACGCTCGAGACCGAGTACATGCCGTCTCGCGCTCAGATCGAGGCCTTCTGCAAGGCTGCCCACACCTATGCCGCGAACGAGCCCACCTACTGGCACTGCCATGCGGGCCTGAACCGCTCGGGCATCGTGTTGGCGACCTACCTGCACATCTACCGGGACATGAAGATCAGCGACATCATCGTGATGTTGCGCGAAAAGCGCAGTCCGATGGTCCTGTGCAACAACGTCTTCGAGCGGACCCTGCGCACTTGGTACGGCGGTCCTGACGAGCAGGAGTTCGAGGTGTTCGACCTTGCGACCTACCTGCGAGAGCGAGTTCGCAGGCGCGAGCGCGGCAAGCTCTAGCTCCGGTTGGTCGGAGGGGCTGCACTCGTCACCTGGGGTGGAATGGAGGGCCAGTACGGCAGTGGGATGGCGTCGGGACCGGACCGACGCCGATCGGGTCCGCGCATTAGCGCCCGCTCGAAGTCCGCTCTTCGCGCGTTCGACAAGATTGCGACAAGCCCCATGCAAGCGGGAACGACGTACGGCAGCGGGTAGATCGTGAGTATGCAGTAGGCCATCACCCTGCGCGTGCCTCGCCAAGCGCGGAATTCATCGATGGCGGACGAATAGCCACAAAACTCCAGCCAATGAACCAGGCGCTCGCGGCGATGGCGTGTGTTCAGCCTGAACCGATGACTGTCGATCCGAATGGCCCCAGGAGACCCGCGGACGCTCTGAATGGCGGCCCCCCACGGGCACGTCGACTCGGCCATCGCTGGCGAGCTCAGCATCAATAGGAGCAAGAACCGCACGACCAATGTGTACCTGATTTGGGTTCTGGGGGTTCTTACCCGCGGTTTCTCGTTGCGGGAACCTCTGCGGCCTGCGGCGGTCACGATGAATGGACCCCGACCCTTGGAGCGACGATGAGGCCCCTTCTCGCGTGTATCTGTCTTTGTGCGACCACCCCGGCTCTTGCGGCCTGTGACACCGCCTACACCCACGATGCGTGGTCCTCGGACATGGCTGTCGTCGAGGCGGCCTTTGAAGAAGCCAAGATTCACCAGGCGACCCTGACGCTGGCCAAGACGCGGGATCAGCTGCCCTGCCTCGATCGCGTCGCCGAGATCGACGCCCTCGACCGCTTCGCCCTACAGCTATCCCTTGCCTACTTCTATCAAATGGAGGAGGAGAGCAGCCTGCGCTGGGCCAACTTGATGTCCGCTCAACCTGCGACGAGCCCGCATCCGGCGTGGACCGAGATGCTGGAGTTTGCGGACTCCCCGATGGTCGGCGGACCCGTTGAGGCCGCGGTCAATCGACCGCGAAACGGCATGGTCTATATGGACGGCGAGCCTCTGATGGTGCCGCGCGCCCAGGCCGAGGTGCCTCATCTGGTTCAAGTGGTCG
>CAYYHT010000282.1:0-9238 GCA_964471355.1 uncultured Enterobacteriaceae bacterium | reverse complement strand
AGCTCGCCGCTCCTTGTTCGACAACGCTCCGGACTTCGGACTCAACCCACTAGGCCTCAGCTCATCGGTTGGCGGTGGTCCAGCGGCGCGTCGTTGGCGCGAAACACGCGCAGAAGCCAGGCATAGGCGGCAATCAGTGGTGGTGCGCCAGTCGCCAGCACTCCGAGCATGGTCCACAGGACACGGTCGGGAGCGGCGTTGTGCACAGTGACGGCGGGAATGACGATGTATGGGTACTGAATGGCTGCCCAGCCCCCAATGACCAGCACGACCTGGGTGACGGCTAGACCGCGTGCCAAGTGGTAGCGACGGCGGAACAGTGCACCGATGGTGCCCAGACCGACGGCGGCCACGGCAAGCTGAAAGGGGACGGCCCAAGCGCTGGCCCACAGGCCCTGCCAGATGGTGGGCGCTCCGGTGCGAGCCAGAAAGAAGGCCACCCACGCCAGCACAAAGACAACACCCGCAGCGCCGAGGCCCCGCAGGCGGAAGTCGTCCTGCAGCTGCTCGTCCTCCCACGTCGCCACCGTCAAATAGACCGCCGCCAAGTAGGTGAAGATCGCCAGCGTCAGGGCGCCAACGGCGAGAGGGAACGGCTGCAGCCAAACCCAGATGGTCTGTTCTGGAGCGTCGACTCGAATCTGTCCGCTGGCCATGGCGCCGACCGAAGCGCCCAGCATCAGCGGGGCCAGCACAGAGCCGGCCTCGAACAAGCGGCTCCAGGCGGCCTGCACAGCCTCTTCGCGGCTGGAGTAGTTGCGAAAGACCAGCGCGATTCCGCGAATCACGATGCCCAGCAGCAGCAGCACGAACGGCCAGTGGAGGGCGATCGAGACGGTGGCGAATGCCGTCGGAAAGGCGACGAAGGTCACGACAATGACCAGGATCAACCAGACGTGGTTCGCCTCCCAGATGGGTCCGATGGCCAACGCGATGGCTCGCCGTTGCTGAACCTTGCGCGGCCCGCGGGCCAGCAAGTCCAGCACCCCGGCGCCAAAGTCGGCGCCGCCACTCAAGCTGTACATGGCCAGCGCGATGCCCAGGACTCCTGCGACCAGCACATCAGGCGTCATCGGGCACCTCGTCGTGAATCACCGGGCTGTGCCCGAACTGCTGGCGCAGCATGTAGACGGTCACCCCGCCCAGGACGAAGTACAGCACCGTGAACAGCAAGAAGTGGTACGAGATGCCCGTGATGGGGGTCACAGCGTCGGCTGTGCGCAGATAGCCGGTGATGACCCATGGCTGTCGGCCCACCTCGGTGGCGGTCCAGCCGGCTTCAATGCCAATGATTCCCAGCGGGGCTGTGGCCACCACCATCCACAGGTACCAGCGGTCGAGCGGCAGGCGCCTGCGCCACAACAGCAGCGCGCCCCCGAGCCCTGCGGTCAGCCCCATGCCAGCGGCGGTCGCCAGCATGAGCTGGTAGGCCAGGTGCACGACCAGCACAGGAGGGCGTTCGTCGATGGGGATGTCCTTGAGCCCAGTCACTTCGGCCTCGGTGTCTCCATAGGTGAGGTAGCTGAGCAGGCCTGGGATGTGGATGGCGTAGTGGGTCTCTTCGGTCTCCTCGTCGGGCAGGCCACCGATGGTGAAGGGCGCGTTGCTCTGGGTCTCCCACAGCCCTTCGAGGGCCGCGAACTTGGCTGGCTGGTAGTGGGCCACAGCCTCGGCGACGACGTGTCCGGTGGCTGGCTGGGCAACGGTCATCACAGCCGCCAGGCCCATGGAGAGCATGAGTCCCCGCTGCTGAAAGCGGTTGTCGGGGTCTTTGAGCAGCATCCAGGCGTGGACACCCGCGGCCATCCAACCCGTGGCCAGGAATGCCGCGATGGTCATGTGCAAGGTCTGGCCGAACGCCGAGGGATTCATCATCGCCGCGAAGGGGTCGACGTCGAGCACGGTGCCGTCGGCGGCCAGCGTGAACCCGGTGGGGGTGTTCATCCAGGCGTTGGCGGTCACCACAAAGATGCCCGACAGAGTGCCGCTGATCCACACGCCGATGCCCGCTGCGAAGTGGGCCCACTTCGAGACGCGATTCCAGCCGTACAGGTAGATGCCCAGAAAGATGGCCTCGAAGAAGAATGCGAATCCCTCGAGTGAAAAGGGCATGCCGATGACCGGGCCGGCAAAGCGCATAAACTCCGGCCACAGCAGGCCCAGCTCAAAGGACAGCACGGTCCCCGAGACGGCACCCACGGCGAACAGGATGGCCGTGCCCTTGGCCCATCGCTTGGCCAGAATCAGCCACAGTTCATCGCCTGTTTTGAGCCACAGAGCTTCGGACAGCACCATCAGCAGGGGCATGCCGATGCCGGCCACCGCGAAGATCATGTGAAAGCCCAGCGAGAAGCCCATCTGAGCTCGCGCCGCGAGAAGGTCGGTCCACATGCCTAGTGCTCCCAGCAAAGCGGCTAACCTGCCCGGCGAAAACAGGTGAAGGATCCGCTTTGGCCGCCGGAATGTGCGTGCTAAGCTGCGCGCCTTCATCTTCTGTTTGAACGAGGAACTTACTCCCATGCGTCGCTACCTACTTCTTCTGGGCTTGGCCCTTCCGATGGCCGCCACTGCGCTGCCGCTGAATCTCGGCCATCAGGGCCGCTTGCACGACAGCAGCGGCGTGCCGCTCGACGGAACCAGCAGCCTGACCTTCAGCCTGTACACGGCACCCACTGGCGGCGCCTCGGTCTGGTCCGAGACCCAGAGTGTCGATGTCGACAACGGCTATTACGCCGTCGACTTGGGCACGGTCTCGAGCATTGACCCGGCCGACCTCGACGTCGACGCCCTGTACCTCGGTGTCTCCATCGATGGTGGTGCCGAACTTAGCCGCGTCTCGATCGAGTCCGTACCGTTTGCCTTCCACGCCCTGGGCGTGTCCGGCGGCGTCGTCAACGCCGACTCCGTCGTCGTCGGTGGCAGCACAATCATCAACAGCTCCGGCCAGATCAACTACTCCAGCATCACGGGCGCTCCGTCGGACTCCGACACCCTCGCTGCGTTGACCTCCTGTGCCAGCGGCCAGCACCTCGAATGGAGCGGCAGCGCCTGGGCCTGTGGCGACAAGTCGGACGACGCCGGCGACATCGTGTCGGGCACCTTCAACATCGCCCGCATCCCGGTCGGCACCGACAGCAACAGTGTGGCACGGGGCAATCACACGCACAGCAACCTGACCGTCGATGGCCTGAAGCTGACGAGTGCTGCGGGTCCATGTGGCTCGGGCGACGAGGGCGGCATTCAGTACAGCTCATCGATGGGCTCGCTGCAGTTCTGCGACGGGGACAGCTGGAAGGACATGAGCCCACGGCCCCTGGCCGGCAGCGGCACCAAGGCCGATCCCTACACCTACGCCGATGGCAGTGCCGCCATCTCCTGCAGGGCCTACAACGAGAAGAGCTGGCCCTGGGCCAACGGCAACAGCGCCGTCTACCTGCTCGACGACGGTGCGTCGGGCTACGGTGCATACTGCGACCAAGTGCGTGGCGGCGGCGGCTGGACCCTGGTGGTCAAGGCTCTGAGCCAGGACGCGACCCTCAACCGCAACGCCATCAGCCACTGGCGCCTCAAGACCTACATCGGTGACATCACCAACACCAGCTCCGAGAACGGCCTGGGGCCGTCGTACGAGCACGTGCCCTTCAATGACGTCATGATTCGCAGCTTGGCCAATCCCGAGCGGAACATGGCGTGGCACCATGGCACCATGCACTCCAGCATGTTCGACGTCGTCGACGCGGGCGTGCGCATCACCGACGGCCAGCGCCTGTACGGCAACATCGAGAACCTCGATACGCCACAGCAGAACAAGTACTACCTGCGCTCCTGCGCCGAGATGAAGTGTGGCTTCATGCTCGCCGACTGGAACTACAACGGTGGGCTCGGCATTGCGGGCCACACCGGCTTGGCCCACGGTCACACCGGCGCCGTCATCGGCTGCTCCATCCTGGACTTCAACAACCAGATGAGCCGGACCTACGGCGACGACGATGGCAACACCACGCGCTGCATCACCGACTTTGGTGTGGGCGGCGGCTACTACCTGCTGGGCGGTGGCGACGACCTGTACAGCATCAACGCGCACTGGTGGGGCAACGGCAACTCGTCGACCAACAACTGGGCCGATCAGGGCGTGTTCGTCCGCTAAGTCGGACTGCTCACGCGCAATCAGGGGCCGGCGGCAACGCTGGCCCCTTTTTTGTGGATCCTGGCTGCCTACAGTGGCTCGGTCTCGACCACAAAGCTCCAGCCCTGCACGTGCAGCCGCTGCCAGCCCAGCAAGGCGCCGTCGTTCTGCACGTACCCACTTCGCTTGCTCTCGATCTGCGCCAGCACATCGGGGTGGTGGAACTGCGGAGTGCTGTGGCCGGCGTCCAGGAATGAAACTCGGCGACCGAGTACCACTTGCCGTCTTGAGCCGAGCCGAACTCCTCAAGCTGTTCGGCTCCATGAGCCAAGCCCTCGACCCGCGCCTCGACGTCTGCGAAGTGGGCGTCGATCTGAGCGGCCGTGAGCCCCACGCCACTGACGAAGTCCGCCAGCTGCTCTTGCCGCTGCTGGGCTGCCAGCTGGTCGGTGTAGCTCTTGGCCACACCGACAGCGACGACCGTGGCGGCGAGGGCGAGCAGAACCAACACCCCCATGGCTGTGGACTCACGGTTGTTGGACAGCCGGCGCTGAAAGCCCTGCCACGGACCGTCGGGTCGTGCGTTGACCTCTTCATTGGCCGCGTAGCGACGCACATCAGCCGAAAGCTCGTCGACATCGGCGTACCGCTGGTCGGGCTTTGTCGCGGTGGCCCGGTGCACGATGGCCCGCATCTCGGGTCGGATTCGGGCGCTCGGCGAAGCCGGGCTGAGCTGTGGAATGGAGCCCTGGGCCGCGACCGCCAGCATGTGCTCGGCCTTCTTGAGCTTGGGCCTGGCGCGCTTGCCGCACACCATCTCGTACAGAATCAGGCCTAGCGCGTACTGGTCCGAGGCGGTGCCTACCAGTTCCACTTCTCCAAGTGCCTGCTCGGGGGCCATATATGGCAGCGTGCCCATGACCTTTCCGGCGGCGGTCTGTTCGCCGGTGATGTCGGGAATCTGCAGGTCCAGCAGCTCGCTGTCGTCGTCGGCGTTGACCAGCTTGGCCAAGCCCCAGTCCATGACGTAGACCTCGCCGCGCGGTCCATGCCCGGCACCATAGCGTGCGGCACCAATTTCTCGGCGTTGGATGTAATCAAGCGACCGCACGTCGGTCTGTACAGGTGCCGGGTCGAATCGCATCGACCGCATTGGGGAGGTCGCCATGCCTGAGGAGACGTCGGAGAGGCTGCTGGCCAATCTCGTCGGCACCCCCTTGTCAGCTGCCGAGGCCAATGCGCTGTTTGACCGGATTGTGGAGGAAGTGGATGCCTCCGCTGCCATTCGGGCACAAGCCAACTCCAGGCGTTGGCTTGGGCCGATGCTGATGGCCGCACTTGTGCTGTTTGCAATGTTGCTGCAGCAACCCTCCCCATACACAGGAGTGAAGGGCGTCGAGGTGCCGCAGCTGCTGGTGTTTTCGGTCGATGAGGGGGGCCGCGTGGACGCCGAGTTGAGCAGCCCGGCACACCTGTCTGCTGGAGACTCGGTCTTGTTTCGATACCGGTTGACCGCTTCAGATCAGGTCACTTTGCTCGCTCGCGAACAGGGTCGGACGGTGGTGGCTTGGCAGAGCTCTGGGGTTCAGCCTGCCGGGGACCACGAGCTGACCGCTGATGGCCAAGCACTGGCATGGATGCTGGACGGGCCGGCAGAGTTTGGGCTGCTGCTTGGCGGGCTTGACCCCGACAGGATCCTCGAGCTGGACGACCTGTGTGGTCGCGGCAGCCGGTGTACGCGGTTCAAAGTCACATTGGAGTGAGCCGCTGAGCCGATCGTGCCCCTCATCAGGTTACCGGCTTGCCAACATTGGGGATGGCAGATGGCAACATTGTTCAAGCAGCTCGAGGCGATGACCGTCATTGTGGCCGACACCGGCGACTTCAACGCGATTCGTGAGTTCAAACCTCGTGATGCCACGACCAATCCGTCGCTCATCACCAAGGCCGCCAAGATGCCGGAGTACGACTCGGTCGTCGATGGCGCTCTGTCTCAGGCCCGAGAGCAGGCCGACACCACCCCGGCAATCGTGGCCAAGGCGATCGACCGGCTGGCGGTGGACTTCGGTCTCAAGATTCTCGAAGTCGTGCCCGGTCGCGTGTCGACCGAGGTCGATGCCCGCTTGTCCTACGACACCGATGCAACCATCGCCAAGGCCCGCGAGCTGATCGGCATGTACGAGGCGGCCGGCGCATCTCGCGAGCGAATCCTCATCAAGATCGCGTCCACTTGGGAAGGAATCCAGGCCGCTCGCGTGCTCGAGGCCGAGGGCATCCACTGCAACCTCACCCTGTTGTTCGGACTGCACCAAGCCATCGCGGCGGCCGACGCCAAGGTCACGCTGATCTCGCCCTTCGTCGGGCGCATCTTGGACTGGTACAAGGCCGACTCCGGCCGCGACAGCTACCCGGCCGACGAAGATCCGGGAGTGCTCTCGGTGACCGAGATCTTCAACTACTACAAGCGCCACGGCCACCAGACCGAGATTATGGGTGCCAGCTTCCGCAACCTGGGCGAGATTACCCAGCTGGCCGGCTGCGACTTGCTGACGATTGCTCCCAAATTCCTGGCCGTGCTCGAGAACACCGAGGGCGACCTGCCGCGCATCCTCGACCCCCAAGCCGCCAAGACCGTCGGTGGCGACGCCATCGACATGAACCAAGCCGTGTTCAACGCGATGCACGCGGACAACCCCATGGCCACCGAGAAGCTGGCCCAAGGCATCGAGGGCTTCAGCGCTGCGTTGGTGGACCTCGAAGTGCTGTTGACCAAGCGGCTGGTGGCTGCGAACGCCTGAGCCTATTTGAAGGGCTGCATCGCCGTGTTCTCGCGGGCGGTCTCGAACGTGCCTTCCGTCCGGTCCGATGACAGGATGCGGTAGTCGAGCACGGTGATGGTGCCGTCGCCGTCGAAGTCCTGACTGGGCGCGTATTCTCCCTCAACAGCGCGCGGGAAACCGAGCACGCTGGCAAAGAGCGAGTCGGGAAACGTCGAGATGGCGATGTCGTAGTCGCGCTGCTGCTCGTTCACCTCGGTCTGACTCGCGGTGACCTTGTCGCGACCCTGCTCGACGATGGTCAGCACCTTGCCGTACAGCGCTGTGGGAAGCTCGGGGTTGCTCTCGCGCAGCCAGCTGACCATGTGGCCGTCTTTGGGGTAGCGAGCGCGCATGCCGATCTTGAAGATGTCACGGAACGCGTCTTGGTGGGCGTCGGTAACGTTCGCGGTCTCTTGCACGGACTTCCACAGGTTGTCGTACTCGAGCTGGCTCTCTTTCCATGCGGCCACCAGGTTCTTTTCGCGCACGATGCAGTCGTTGTAGAAGCTGACGGCGTATTGGCCGATGGGAACGACGGCTGCCAGCGGAATCAACGCGAGTGCCAGAATCTTTAGGCTCTTCATTTGGACCAACCTCCGCAATGGTTACGCCGCCACCGCTGTATGCATTTCAGAATGTGCGTTCCGGCGCGCTACTGTACCGACCGGAGGAACACATGGGGGAGTCTGACCAAGCGGCACCAGGCGGATTGGGGCTGGGCTTCCTGTTCGGCAGCTGGATGCTGACCGCGCTGGCGCTGGGTGGGCTCATCGGCATGTTGCGCTTCTCGGCTGCAAGTACGCCCGTGCGAACTGGACAACGCCCAGTGGTGGAGCCCTTTGTGCCGACCGCGGTGGAGGTGAGCCCCGATGCCGAGCGCACCGAGCCCGAGCAGATCTGGACGTACCGGAAGTCCAAGAAGGAGTACGTCACCGTGGAGTCCTATGACGAGATTCCCGAGCAGTTCCGCGCGACGGCGACCCAGATGAAGTGAGCGTACGGCCCACGAGGACTGGCGTTGATGCGCAGTGGCATGTCGGCATCCGATGCGCTGGAGGCTCTGGTGGGACAGGACAAGGGGCAAGCGCTGCGACAGGTCGCGTTCATCGACGCATCGGGCGATGTCGCTGCGCACACGGGCGACAACTGCATCGCCGAGGCATCGCATCGAACCGGCGAGGGCTACAGCGTTCAGGCGAACATGATGCTGGGCACGGGCGTCGTCGACGCGATGGCGGACGCCTATGAGTCTGCCACCGGACCGCTCGCAGATCGTTTGGTGGCGGCACTGCACGCCGCGCAGTCGGCCGGGGGGGACATTCGCGGCCGACAGTCTGCCGCCGTTTCTGTGGTCCACCTCGAAAACACTGGCCGCCCGTGGACCGGGGCGGATCACGTGGTGGACCTGCGGGTTGAGGATCACAAGACGCCTGTGGCCGAGTTGAGCCGCTTGTTGACCCTTCAGGGAGCCTACGACGCGATGTCACAGGGCGACAATGCCATGGTCGAGGGCGATTTCCCCGCAGCGGTGGCGGCGTACAGCCGGGCGCACAAGCTGGCGCCCGAGCACATCGAGATTCGCTACTGGTACGGCGTGAGGCTGGTGCAGACCGGCGATGTCGAGGCGGCCACTCCCCACCTGCAGGCGGTGTTCGCAGCCGAGCCGCACTGGGCGGAACTGACAGCGCGTCTGGTGCCCACAGGCATGCTGGACGCCGAACACGCACAGGTGATTGTCGGCCTGGCCGCGCCGCAAAAGGGAAAGAAGAAGAAGGGGCGCTGATGGGAGCGGTGCCGATCTGGTAGTTTCGGCGCTCATGGACACCACCACACGGGATCTGCTGGCGACCTGGGGCACGCTCCTGCTGGCAGAACTGGCCTTGGTGTTGTGGGTCGAGCCCGGCTTTCCGCCGCTGAAGATCGCCGCAGAAGTGGGCGGAATCGGCGTGCTCGCCGCATCCCACGCAGTTCTGGCCAAGCAAGACTGGATGCGCTCAGTGGTGTGGCCGCCGCTGGCCATGGTCGTGCTGTCTGTCTGGGCGGTCGGGCTCCCAGTGCCCGCCGAGGCCATGGTCCTTGTTGTGCCTCTGACTCTGGCGGCGCTGTGGTGGCTTGCGTCCTGGGCACCGATTCGCCAGTACGGCCTGGGCATCGGCGTGGTGCTTGCACTGAGCTCGGTTCCGCTGGGTCGTGTGCTGCTCCTCACCACTGCCCTCAAAGATCGGACGCCAGATGGAGCCACGCCAACCGGCGTCAGTGGCATGCTCGATGAGATCCGGCCCCTGCCTACTCT
>CAYYHT010000281.1:0-9249 GCA_964471355.1 uncultured Enterobacteriaceae bacterium | reverse complement strand
CACCTCGTACATGCCGACCGCTTCCTGGTTGACGATGCGAACCTCATCGAAGCGTAGCGCTTCGGGAGCGTCTGCCATCATGGGCTCGGGCGCCGCCATGCTGCGGTCCATGCTCATCGACGGGTAGTTGCGCTGCGGGCGCTTGTAGCGAACCGGTGGCGGGTAGTAGATGTTCACGTTCATGAACGGCGCGTCGACCGCGGCCGCGAGTTGCGTGAAGGTGTTGTCGGCGGTCTTGCGCAGAGAAGGCGGGCTCGGAAACGGAATGAGCATGCCGAACTCGTCGACGCGCCCGGTGAAGCCAGGTCGCAGCACCATGGTCTGCACACCGTCCTTGAAGAACGCGTAGGTGATCTGGTCGCCGGAGCGCTGAATCAGAGGTGCTTCACCCTCGGCGACGGGAATCCAGGCAGGCGGAACCATGCCGCAGGGATCAGCGAGAGCGCCAGTGGCCAGTGCCAGGGCGAGAAATGTGGTCATCGGAACCTCCGTTCGCGGTGGGAACGAGGTCGGAGGCCGAGACTTACAGTTGGACCCAAAAAAGTAGAAAAAAGTAGGTGTCAGGTATTTCCATTTTCCATTTTTCAACAGCCGAACGCCGATAATGCGCACCTAAAATGGAAAATGGAAATACCTGACACCTAAACACAAGCCAAGCCTCCTAAAAAGCCACCTAAAAAGCCCTAAAAAGCCTAAATGGAAAATGGAAATACCTGACACCTAAAAACCTAAACAAGGACGCCACCACCACGAAAACGCCCAGCGCAAGCGCACGGCGTCTTCGGGCTTTCTGCCGCGGCGCGGCCTCCACGACTGCTAGCGAGGCCACCAGCTCTGGCTGTCCCGCGACATGTAGATGTACGGTCCCGTCGGCTGCCGGTTCCAGTTGGCGGTCGTGTTCTGGCCTTGATCCATCGTCCACGGAACCAAGTCCAGGTTGTTCGCCGCCGTGTACTTGGCGTCGAAGTCCCCGTCGAGCACGGTCAGCGTCATCTCATCGAGGCTCGCAATCGCGTCGCCCAGCACGTCGCTGCGCTGTTGAGCCAGCTCGACGCCATGCAGAGCGTCGATCTGGGGCCCGCGCAGGCCAAACCCCTCGCTGATGCGCAGCAGATCCTTCTCCGCCTCTTCAAAGGGCAGGGCCAACTCACCGCTGGTCGCGGCCAGGATGTCCGCTGCGAACAGCTCTTTGGCGATGCCGTTGTAGGGCGTCGGGTCGCGCTGCGGGTCGATCTGCTTGAGCATCGCCGATGTCACCGTGCCCCCCACCACCTTGACCGGCAGCAGGTCATTGACGTTGGTCCACACATCGCGACCGCGCACCTGGCGCTTGACCAAGCCCGCATCGAGACCGTCGATGCGCACCGGCGACTCGGAGAGCACATAGACCAAGTTGCGCGCTGACGCCTCGTTGAAGGCGGACAACCGCATTGGAATGACCGGGCTCTCGGTCTTGAAGCGGAAGCCCATTCCCTGCACATGGCCGTCGAAGCTCGCCCCAGTCGGCAACTTGGGGTTCACGCCCGTCATGCCGGGAACTGGAGCCACACCGGGCATAGCACCCACCTTGGCTTTGATGGCAACGAACGCCCAAGAGACGGCCACGTAGTCCTCGATGACCTTGTCCATGCCGTCGGGGTAGCGAAACTCGTGGTCCTCCATCCACTTGGCGAGAGCTGCCGATGAACCGGCCTCGAGCACCGCGACCTCGTACATGCCGACCGCTTCTTGGCTGATCACCTTCACTTCGTCGAACTTGAGCCCGCCGTCCTTCTTCTTGCTGCGCGATTCCCTTACGCTGGACGAGAGCGCCACGCTCTTGAGGTACTGAATGCGCTCGTTGAGGTCGACCGTGACCACCGGCGCGTCCACGGCTGCCGCCAGATGCGTGAAGGTGTCGTCGGCCGTCTTGCGAATCGCCGGCGGACTGGGGAACGGAATCAGCATGCCGAACTGGTCGACACTGCCCCGGAAGCCCGGCCGCAGGACCAAGGTCTGCACACCATCTTTGAAGAACGCGTAGGTGATCTGGTCACCCTGGCGAGAAATTGCCGGCGCGCCGTTCTCGGCGACGGGTACCCAAGCGGGCGGAACCATGCCGCAGGGGTCTGCGAACGCGGTGAATGCGAGAGTCAGTGCGAGTCCTACCATGGCAGCCAGTCTCCTCCGAGCCAGCCACCGTCCTGGGTCAGATAGACCGTGGGACCGGACGCAGCGCGGGTCCAGTGTTTGCGCGAGTTCGATGCACTCGCCATTTCGAATTCCGTGAACGCGATGTTCTTGCTGGCGACGTACTTCTTGTCGAAGTCGCCATCGATGACCGTCAGGGTCATGCCCTTGAGCTCCAGCAGTGCCGTGTCGACCGCATCGTCCTTGCGCTTGTCGACCTCGAGCCCGTGCAAGTGGTCCACATCAGGCCCTCGCAGGCCGATGGACTCACTGACCACGAGAAGCTCCTTCTCGAACTCCTCGAAGGGCAGGGCCAGTTCCCCGGTGGTCGCCGCCAAGAGGTCCGCCGCGAACAGCTCTTTGGCGACGCCGTTGTAGGGAGCCGGATTCCGCTGAGCGCGAATATCCTGGGTCATCTGCGAGGTCATGGTGCCCCCGCTGACCTCGAGGGGCAGCAGCTCGGTCACATTGCTGTACAGCCGCTTTCCGGCCACTTGCCGGACCACCAAATCCTCGCCCATTCCGTCGATCTTCAGTGGCTCGTCGGCCAAGAAGTAGACCAAGTTGCGCTCATCGGCGCCATTGAAGCTGGCCATTCGCATTGGAATCACCGGCTCGTCGGTCTTGAAGCGGAAGCCCATGCCTTGGACATGGCCATTGAACTGACTGCCCTTGGGTCGCTTGGCGTCGACGCCAGTCATGCCGGGCACCGGGGCCACACCGGGCATGGTGCCGACCTGAGCCTTGATCGCGACGAAGATCCAGCGATCGCTGACGTAGTCCTCGACCACCCCATCCATGCCCTCGGGGTAGCGGAACTCGTGGTCCTCCATCCACACGTTGAGGGCCTTGGAGCTGCCGGCTTCCAACACCGCGACCTCGTACATGCCCACAGCTTCTTGATTGAGAACCCGCACCTCGTCAAAGCGCAGCCCGTCGTCTTCCGCCTCGGACATCTCCTCCATCGGCGCCATCTCGGACTTCTTGTATCGCCTGCCCCAGCCGCCCAGGCTCACATCCCAGCTGTTCTGGTAGATCTGCACACTCACCTTCGGAGCGTCGACGGCCGCACCCAGCTGGGTGAAGGTGTCGTCGGCGGTCTTGCGAATCGCCGGAGCGCTCGGAAAGGGAATCAGCATGCCGAACTCATCGACGTCACCGGTAAATCCAGGCCGCAGCACCATGGTCTCCACGCCGTCCTTGAAGAACGCGTAGGTGATCTGGTCTCCGGACCTCTGGATGACTGGAGGAGCGCCTTCGGCAGTCTCAATCCAAGCGGGCGGCACCATGCCGCAGGGGTCAGCCTGGGCCGTGCTCGCCAAGGCCAGTCCGGCAACAACCGCCAGCGTGCCTAGAAACACGGCTCCAGAGTTCTTCTTTTCAGTCTGCGTCTGCAATCTCATCCTCTCTGTCTTCCAACCGGACGCGGTATTCCAACATCGCCTTGCCGGTCATTTCAGCGTCGCTCAGCCACACTTGGCCCAACGGTCGCCATTCATCGTTGCTCTCTCGGACTTCAAACCAGGGACCCGCCCCGAAGTGGATGCCCTCAATTCACCAGCGGGACCACAGGTGGGTCAGCCCTACTCGGCGGGTGCGTCCGTTGGTCTCGAACACTCCGAGTGAGCCCGTGCCGCTGAAGCGCAGGTGGTTCTTCTCCTTCAAATTCACTGTGGTGGGCGGAACGGTGCCCCGCACCAGGCCCATCTCGTCGAGCATGCGGAACTCGACCGTCGCGGTGTCCCGCTCGAGCTCGGTGCGCAGGAAGTCCACGTGGTCCAGGTCCATGTCGCCGTGCCCCAACGCATTGAGGTAGGCCGTGGTCTGCTCGCCGTGGAACAACAGCGTATCGAGCTGCAGCGTGGCGACGCCGATGTCCTGTGCCGCCCACTCGTCCCGGGCCGCGATGAACTCGTCCTTCTGGAGCTCGACGAGCTCGGAAGGATGAGGCGCGTTGCAGCCGCTGGCGCAGTCGACCACCTCGGTGTTGCCGTCGGGACCCACCACAATGATGGTGCGTTCAGTCGGCTCGAGGGCGGTTCCGGCGTACAGGGCGAGCCCTGCGAGCACGCAACCGGCGATGACGAGGGGACGGGCAAGCCATCCGGGCCTCGGCGGTGGCGGGTAGGGAGCTTGTCGACCGGACGGATCCCCGCCGCCGACGCGTTGGCCTGGTGGCGTAATCATGGTCTAGATCCTGCCTAGGAAGGCGCTGTAGCGGGGGTTCTTGGCGAGCCCTTGCTTCTTGAGGATGGACTCGAGCTCGTTCTTGCCAGCGACACCGGCGAACGCCTGCATGATTTGCTCGTTGGTGCCGTAGAAGCTTCCGCTCCAGCCAGCAGCGCGAATCAAGCCCACGGACTGCAGGTTGTTGACGGCCTGCTGCCGCTCGGTCTCTTGGCCATTCTCATAGGCCCAAATCTGCCAGGCAACGAGTGCACGCATGGTGTCGCGCGCTTCGGCCTTGGGCCACTGAATGCCGGGCACGTAGAGTGCGCCGCCAGCCCAGGGAACCTCTTTCGAGGCCGATCGGTAGCTGATTGCGTTGGCGTAGGTGGTGCCCGCGGTGTCGTGCCCGACCTGCTGTGCCTTGGCGGCATAGAAGCTGGCCGCTTGGTAGCGGACCTGCTGGTCTTCGCTGTGCAGCAGAGCGCGCAGCAGGGAGTCCCCGGGCGCCTCGACGACCACAGATGCCAGGGTAGTGCGCAGCTGCGGGTAGCGGCTGATGGCGAACAGAGCGCCTTCAGCATCCTTGATATCGCCCGCAAGAACCTCGGCACGCATCTGGTACGGCCGACTGACTGCGGGGTATTGGCCCGGCAAGTGAGCGAGCGCCATCAGGCCATCGAGGTCGGTGGTGCGGTTGACGCGGGCGGCGGCGGCCCAGGTGCGAATCAACATCGATTCATTGCCATCGTCATGCAGCGCCTGAAGCACTTGGTCGACGTCGGCGTCGGTGGCGGTCTGCAGCTCGGCAATGGCCCGTCCGCGCTCGGCGATGTCGCCGTCCTTGAGCTGTGCGGCCTTGACCGTCTCTTTCAGGGTCGAGTCGATCTGGTCGATGCTCGGCTGAAGCACGAGGTCAGGGGTGAGGCCCGTCATGGGCGTGTGGCTGATTGCTGTCGATGCCCACAGGCCAGTCGCGCCAATCGCGAATGCCAGGGCAATGAGGGGTTGTCTCATGTCGGGTCTCCCGTTTCCGGATTCGGCGGGAGAACGACTGTGGGGTGCCGAGACTTACAGCGCGGTGCAAAGAAAAGTTCCTGGGCTAGGGTCCCCGGTCCAGCTGCGCCCGCTGCTGGCGGATCCGCGCCTCTTCGTCGAGCTCGGATCCAGCTTCGAAGGCCACCCGGTCCAGGGCATCGCGGAGGGCAACGAGGTCGGCATAGGCGGCAGCTGGAGCGTGGACCACGAGCTCCTCCTCTGGCTCGCGCAGACTCAGCACGAACGCTTGGGGATCGACCTGTGCCGTCGCTCGCACGATGCGGTTGATGGGCACGGTGCGCTCGCTGCCATCCCGAGGCTCGACGCGGACGCCATGGGTGCCCACCGTCAGTTCGGTCCAGCCCATCCAAGGGTCGAACAGCAGCGTGCTGGTCGCAGCACCCAGCAGCACAACGGGCACCACAATCAGCGTCGCCTCGAGCGGGGTCAACAGGTGCAGATCGAACAGACCCGTTCCCACTACAGCGAACACCATCGCAAACGCCACGTGGCGACGGTCAAAGCGCAACGCTCTGCCTAGGATCTTCAGCCTCACGCCATCGACGTGCCTGTCGACCGCCATCAGCCCAGAAGGACGGCGCCTTCGGCCTTCCAAATGAGGCCGCGTTTGACCCAGTCTTCAAGGGCAGTGACCGTGTCACCATCGACTTCCATCAGCTCGGCGAGCACGCGGATGCTGCGCTCTTCGGACGAGTGGAACTCGCCATCGACATAGGCGGCCTTGATCATCTCGACGATGGCGATGCGCCGGGAGTGCGGCGTGACGAGGCGCTCGCACAGCTCATACAAGCTGCTATCGGCAATGCGGTCGAAGGGGTCGCCGTCGATATCGAGGCGCTCACAGAGCTGACGAACCAAGTCCCGCTCGACGTCCCGAACCTCGCCGTCGGTGGCAGCCATGAACGCCAGCAACACCACCAGGGCGTCCCGTTCATCTATTGCGAGCCGTTCTGCGAACACACCATCTCCGAGGAGTCGGGACACTACCATTCGGGTCACGGCACTGGCTTACTGAAGGCCGCCCTGCGCGATGCTGAGGGCCAGCGCTGCCGCACCGAGGCCCGCTACCACCACGATCATCAGCGCGATGACGATCGGCGTGTAGTTGCCCGTCGACGCCACAGCCTGTGGTCGATCCGGTGTCGCTCCTTCTGCAGCCTCAAGCTCAGTCAGCACCAGGCCCGTCGCATCGTCTGAGGTGCCGACAAACGCCAGCTTTCGCTCCGGAATCTCGGTCCGCGCCCAATCCTTGAGCCAGACGCCCTTTAGGTCGCCACGCAGGGTGCGGCACATCGTCTCAGCCGTTGCCGCCGACACCCTCTCGGCCGGGTCATAGACGAACATCTTCAGGACCAAGTCGCGCAGTGCGTCGCGCTGTTCGGCGGTGCACTCGGGGGCTCTGGTCACCAAGCGGCTGTCCAGAGTCGCCTTGGCCTTGGCGGTGAAGATGTCGTTGTCTCGCAGCTGCTTTGGCGGCTTGGGCGACTTCTTTCCGGTCAGCAGCTCAAAGAGAACCAGCCCCAGGGAAAAGACATCGGAGCCGGCACCCGCGTGGTTGCTCCACCGCTCGGGCGCCATGTAGGCCAGCGAACCCATGCTCAGGTGCTTTGTCTCGGCTTCTCGCGTGTCGAATTCCGCGCGGGCAATGCCGAAGTCGAGCACCTTGACCTCGCCCTGCTCGGTGACGCAGATGTTGCCCGGCTTGATGTCGCGATGCAGCACCTTGAGCGGCTTGCCCGTGACCGGTGACGCAATGTGGTGCGCGTGGTGCAGGGCGGCGGCGGCCTCTTCGATGATCTCAAGAGTGACCGAAGGCGGCGGCGGGCCTCCGCGAAGCATCTGCAGCAGGTTGATGCCGTCCACATACTCCAAGATGACGGCCCAACCGGCGTCGAGCTCGGTCAGCGAATCCACCCCGATGATGGCGCGATGGTGCAACAAGCCCAAAATGCGGGCCTCGTCTCGCAGTCGCACGAGGATTTCCTGAGGCGCGTCGACGTCAGGGGTCATCACTTTGATGGCCACCGTCTTCTTAAAGCCCGATACACCCTCGACTTCCGCGCGGTAAACCGTGCCGAATCCGCCTGTGCCCAGGGTGCGAATAACCGTGAAGGTGCGAGCCATCGCCCCGAGGATACCGGTCTCAGTCCCCGAAGTGGTCCTTCATCGGGATGAAGTAGTGGTCGACCCAGCCCTGCTCGTACTGGGCCACCTGCTCTTCGTCTGGCAGCTCGCTGTGCACGACAGTCACCCTAGAGCCGGTCCCTTCGGCGACGATCTGAACCTCGACGCGGGAGTCGGGCTGGTCGGCGTTGAACTGAGACGTGCGCCACTTCTGCACAATCAGGCCCGGCGGCACCAACTCGACGTTCGTGCCGCTGATGTAGCCATCCCAGGCCGTAAATGCCGCGCCAACCTCGGCTTTGCCAGTAGCTGAAGCCCCAGTCATGTCCGCGTGGCTGGCCCCATCGAGCCAGGCGTCCCAAATCTCGAGCGGAGCAGCCGGGATGAAGTCTGAAATGCTGGCAGAAGTGCGGGACATGGGTGCTCGCTGAGTAGAGGTCAGTAGAAGCGCTGAACAACGACGGGCTCGCGCACGCGGCTGCCGGCGACCACCGCTTCATAGCCGATCGGTCCAAGCTCCATGTGCATGCCCTCCACGTCGCTGATGCCCGTCACCACGGCATGACTCGACCGCAGTCCGCCCAGCCAGGCCCGGTTGTCGGCGACAAAGATGATGTCATTGACCTTGGCCTCGAGCGCGGTCGCGAGTGCCGGCGAGAGAGTCGCCACGGGAAGTCGTCCCTTGCCGTGCAGTGTGGCATCGGCGCTGCGCTTGACCGATGTGCTGGCCCAGTCGCTGTAGGTCTCGGTGCCCGGCACGCCCTTGTAGATCAGGATGGCGTCGCTGACCGTTCCCCAGACGTAGCCCTTGATCTCGCCAAGCGGCCGGGGCTTGGTGGCCAAGGTGACCACCACGCCGATGACGGCACTGACGAACACACCGTAGAAGGCGCGCATGAACTTGTACTGCTTGAAGCCGCCCAGGTCGATGCCCAGCAGCTTGAGGTCACCGGGTTCACCGGGAGGGGCTCCGTGGGCAAACGGGGCAATCAGCTCGGGAAAGATGAAGCTCAAGCAGATGGCCGCTGACCCGCCAATCAGGGTCGCCAGCGCCGCCGGCGTCGTGAAGCGTCGCCAGAACACGCCCAGCAGCAACGCAACCACCATCGGTGGTGTGATGGCCGCCGTGAACGCCCCGTGAGCCGCATAGATGCTGTCAAACTGGCTGAACACGGGCACCAAGCACACGCCCAGCAATGCGACGCTGACCGACGTGACCCGCGCGGACTTGAGCAGCTGCTCTTCGCTCCAGTCGGGTCGCAGCGGACGCACGATGTCGTTCACCACGACAGCGGCAACGGCGGTGATCAGGGTATCGACGGTGGACATCAGCGCCGCGGTCAGCGCCGCCAATACCAGCCCAAACACACCGGGAATCGCGAGGAACTCGGCGGTAATGAAGAAGACCTCTTTGGGGTTCATGTCGCCTGGCAACACCCCCGCGTGGGCCAGAGCACGCCCGGCCCAACCACCGGATGCCACGACGACAGCGGCGATCGGCATCAAAATCAACAGCACGCTCATGGCGGCCTTGCGGCCCTCTTCGACCGACCGGGCGGCCATGAAGCGCATGAGGATGCCCTGGTTGAGGAAGTAGAACATCGCCGAGTTGGCGACGGCGTCCTGCCAGAAGATGCCCACACTGTTGTATTCAGCGTTGGTGTTGAAGTTCGCGAATGCTCTGCGGTGATCCCGCGGCAAGTGCTGCCACAAGATCGGAAGAGCACACGT
>CAYYHT010000280.1:0-9257 GCA_964471355.1 uncultured Enterobacteriaceae bacterium | reverse complement strand
GACCGCGTGGTGATCATCAACCAGGGGCGTGTGGTTGGCGATGGCACTGTCGCCAAGCTGGCCACTGACGTCGGAGCCGGCCCGTGGCTCGAGGCTGGACTCAGCGGCATCGGCGATGACGCCACCGCGCGCCTCGCTGAGTGCGGTGCGGTGGGCAGCGTTCGCGAAATCGAGCCCCAACAGGGAATCCGGCGCTTTCGTCTCGAAGGCAGTCCACGACTCGGGTCCGCCGTCTCAAAGCTCGCAGCGCAGAGCGGATGGACGCTGCACACCCTTGCTCACCACAAAGCCCGTCTCGAAGAGGTCTTTCTCAAGCTCGTCGAGGTCGAGCAATGAGTGAGCTGACCATTCATCCGCCGGGGTTCTTTGGAGCGATGTTCGCGGTGTTCCGCAAAGACGTCCGTGTGCTCTTTCTGTCGCCGATGGCCTACGTCTTTCTGGGCGCAGTGCTGTTCCTGGCGGGACTGTTCTTCTATCTGGGCATCGTGCTGACGGGCGAAGCCAGCATGCGCTCCATGATGGGCAACCTCGCTGTCACGCTGCTGTTCTGCTTGCCTATGGTGACCATGAGGCAGCTTGCCGAAGAGACCCGCGCTGGCACCCTCGAGCTGCTGCTCACGTCTCCCGTTCCGCTGGGAGCGCTCATCTTGGGCAAGTGGCTGGCGGTGCTAGCACTGTGTGCGGTGCTCTTGGTTCTGACCAGTGCCTACCCGATGGTCCTCTTTGCGTACGGGGACCCCGATCCTGGGGCGCTCTTCACCAGCTACCTTGGCCTGTTCCTGTGCTGTGCGGCGTTCAGCGCCGCCGGGTTGTTCACGTCCTCCCTGACCCGCGACCAGATGGTTGGTGGCGTCGGTGGCATCCTCGTTCTGCTGCCGTTCTGGTTGGTCGGCCAGGCAAAGACGATGTTGCCCGACAGCGTATCGCCCTATTTGGACCGCCTGTCTCTGCTCGAACACCTGCGCAGCTTTGCCCGCGGCGTGGTCGATACGGGCGATTTGGCTTGGTTCGCAGGATTCACGTTCGTGTTCCTCTTCTTGACTTGGCGCAGCCTGGAATCCAGGAGGTGGCGATGACTCCAGGTCTCTCGCGTCGCCTGGCTACCGGCTCCAACGCCATGTTGGTCACGGCAATGGTCGTGATCATTGTGTTCATGCTGGTTGGCTTTGCCGAGAAGGGCCGGGTGCGCTGGGATCTGTCTGCCGACGGTGGCGCCACGCTCGAGCGCGACACGGAACTGGCTCTGCAGCTGCTCGATGCACAAGACGCGACCGTGACCATCACCGCATTCACCGCACAGGCCCGCAACGACGAGGCGGCGGTCAAAGATCAGACGATGCGTGACTTCCTGCGCGAGCTCGACCTGCGCTCGCCGAAGCTCAAGACGCAGCTCGTCGACTACGATCGAGACCGGATCACGGCTGAAAAACTGGGCATCCGTCAATACGGCACCGTTGTCATCGAGGGCCGAGGAGACCGGGTCGACCTGATCGAGCGAGAGGTCTTCAAGCGCCGCCGGACCGATGGGGGCAGCGAGCTCGATTTCCTGGGCGAGACCCTAATGGCCAAGGCGATCACCCAGGTCTTGTCCGACCAGGCGCGCACGGTCTACTTCCTCGAGGGCCATTCTGAGCGTCGCGCCGAAGACTCGGGACCCGAGGGCCTCGAAGAGCTCGCGGTGCTGCTCGACGCCCAAGGCTGGGTGGCTCGCGGCCTGAACCTGTTGCGCGACCAGGGGGCCGCAGGAGCCCAAGTTCCCGACGACGCCGATGCGGTCATGATTGTGGGGCCCTCGGCTCCGTTCACCCCCGAAGAAGAGGCCGCGCTTCGCGAGTACCTGGGTCGTGGCGGCAACCTGGGCTTCTTTGTCGATCCGGACAGCTATGTGCCGGGGTTCATCGAAGACCTGGGCATCCTGTTTCCCGAAGGCGTCGTGCTCGACAAGGTGGCGGTGTTCCCCTTCGCGGACCGGCCCTTGTTGCGCTACCGCAAGCATCTGATCACTCAAGACGTGATCGAGGCCGAGACGCAGACTCTGGTGGCCGCGGCTGCTCCCATCGTGTTGACTGGGGCTCCCGGAGTCAGCGCCGATGTGCTGCTCCTCACCTCCCGCACGGGATGGATCGAGCGTGGTTCAGAGCGACCGCCTAGCTTTACATCCGGCGAAGACGGCGAAGGGCCGGTGAACGTCGTGGCGGCGCTCACCGTTCGCCGTCCCCACCCGACTATGGGTCCCGGCCGTACGGCCCGAGTGCTTATTTCGGGCGATACAAACCTCATCACCGACGAGCTGGTGCGCGAGGCTCCGGGCAACGCCACCTTTGCCCTCAACGCGGTCAGATGGCTGGTCGGAGATGACGAGCGCATGTCCTATGTCGGTCGGCCCACGGTCGTTCGGCGGCTGTCGCTCTCGGCAGAGCAGCTGGGTGTTGTGCGCCTGATTGTGATGCTCTTGCTGCCGCTGCTGAGCTTGCTGGCTGGAATCGGTGTCTGGATGTACAGGAGAGGGCGATGAAGGTCAAGCGCTTCTACGGCACACTCGCTGCCATGGCCATCTTGGCGATGGTGCTCTTTGCATCCAAGTGGTTCGAGGAACCAGCACCGGTGTCGGTCGACCCCACCCCCGACATCTTCCGCTTCGAAAAGGAGGACATGGTCGCGTTCAAGGTCGAGCGATCGGGCCAGCAGATCGAGGTCATTCAGACCGACGGCACGTGGCAGGTCTCTGGCGAGACGTGGCGGCCCAGCCGCTCGATGATTCGTCGCGTGGCCCACCAGCTGCATGACCTCACCGCTCGGGCCATTGTGGCCGAGGGCGAGTTCGACCCCAAGCTGTACGGACTGGGCGACAACGCCGCCAAGGTCGAGGTTCGGCTTCGCGATGGACGCAGCCTGCGCTTCCTCGCGGGCGATCCCAATCCCACCTCGGTGTCCTACTACGTGCAGCCGACCGACGAAGATGCTGTCTACGTCGTCAAGAAGTCCTCGATGGACTACTACTACTTCGATGTCGAGGAGTTTCGCGAGCGGCGGTTCGCGACGATCAACGCCGACGATGCCGACACCATCGTTGCCACCGTTGACGGCCGCACCCTCAATCTGCACCGCATCGCCGAGAAGCAATGGCGCATGACGATTCCCGTCGAACAGGACGTCGAGCGCGAAGAAGCGCGCACCATGCTGGGACGCACGGGTGCGCTCAAGGCCATGGACTTCATTGCCGATGCACCGGGTCCCGAGCGCATGACTGAGCTCGGCCTCGATCCGCCGCAACACAAGATTCAGATTGGCAGCAGCGACGGCGAGACCGTGACGCTGTGGATTGGCCACCAAGTGCCCGAGACTGACCCACAGCTGCGCTACGTCTGGCGCGACGAAGACCAGGCTGTGTACACGGCGCGAGAGGGCTTTCTGGAAGCCTTCCAGAAGGATCTGCAGCAATACCGCCGTCGCACCCTGCTGACCAAGCATGAGTGGGATGTGACTGCACTGACGGCGACCAAGGGCGACGACGCCATCGCCATCACCAAGAGCAGCGATGACTGGCGCTGGCCCGACGAGTCTCCGATCCCGGGGTCCACACCCAAGCGGGTCGCCGGTCGCGCCTGTGAGGTCAAGGCGCTTGAGTTCCACGACTCGGGGCTCGCCGCAGCAGGCATCGAGCAGCCCTTTGCCACGGTCGAGCTTCACTACGAAGACGGCGGCACAAACACCGTGATTGTCGGTGCCGAGTTCGAGGCCCAGACCGGGGTGGCCGACCGACCGACGCACAAGCGCCGCTACATCGCGCTCGATGACAGCCCCATCGTCTACGAGGTCGAGGCCAGCGTGGGTGACGTCATCAAGGACCTGTTCCGCGAGTACGGGCGCAAGCTCGACAAAGACCGCGAGAACCTCGCAACGGACAGTGCACCGAAATGAGCAACCGAAGCCTCACCGCGGTGCCCGGCGTGCTGGCGGGGCATTGGACGCACGCCTCGGGCACCACGGGCGTGACGGCAATTCTCTTTGAGCGGGCGGCCACGGCGGGCTGTTGGGTGCCTGGCAGTGCCACAGGAAGCCGCGAAATCGGAGCGCTAGATCCCACTCATCTGGCCGGCGGGGTGCATGGCATCTGCTTGGCTGGGGGTTCGGCATTCGGCCTGGCAGCAGCAGATGGGGTCATGGCAGTGCTCGAGAGCCGCGGACTGGGCTTTGACACCAAGCACGGCGTGGTGCCCATCGTGCCGGCAGCAATCTTGTTTGACCTGTCGGTTGCGACGGCTCGACCGGGACCGGATGGGGGACGAGCCGCGGCAGAGTCGGCGAGCTCGGCACCGCTGGCGGAAGGCGCTGTTGGTGCCGCCGCGGGGGCGCGAGTGGCGCTTGCGACCGGCACGACAGAGCCCGGCGGCTTCGGTGGGTGGTCCGAGGCAGTTGCTGGCTTCACGGTCGCAGCCGGCGTCGCGGTCAATGCGCTCGGGTCCATTCGCGACGGGGTCACTTGGGTGGCAGGTGGCGATCCCGATGGAGCCCCACCGGCTGCGGGAGACTGGCGTGGCCAGACGACTCTGGCGGTCGTCACAACCGACGCCCCCCTCGACCGGGCCCAGTGTGTGGTGCTTGCCAAGATGGCCGCCGCCGGCATGGCAAGGGCCATCGTTCCCGCCTTTACGCCCTTTGACGGAGATATCGTCTTCGCCGCATCGACCGGATCGGGGCCTGCCCTCGATGCGTCGGCGCTGGCGCAGTTGGGGCATGCAGCGGCCGTCTGCCTTGAGCGCGCCATCATTCGCGGGGTGACGCAGTCATGATTGTGCTCGGCATTGAGAGCTCATGCGACGAGACGGCGGCGGCGGTGGTTGGCCCTGACGGCGTGCTCTCGGACATCGTGCACACGCAGACCGTGCATCAGCTGTATGGAGGGGTGGTTCCCGAGCTGGCCAGTCGAGCTCATGTTCAGAAGATTGGCGCCGTCACCCGCGCTGCACTCGCCGAGGCCGGTGTCGAGCGCGTTGACGCTGTAGCGGCCACAGCGGGTCCAGGACTCATTGGCGCCGTCCTGGTCGGTCTGAGCTACGCCAAGGCGCTCGCGGCGGGCTGGGATGTCCCCTTCTTGGCCGTCAACCACCTCGAGGGGCACATGCTGTCGCCTCTCCTCGAGGACCCCGCCCCCGGGTATCCGTTCCTCGCCCTGGTGGTCAGCGGCGGACACACGACTCTGTACAAGGCGCTGGGGCTCGGCGAGTACCAAGTACTTGGCGAGACCGTCGACGACGCTGCAGGCGAGGCCTATGACAAGGTCGCTCGGCTGATGGGCCTGGGCTACCCGGGCGGTCCGATCGTCGACAAACTGGCCCACGACGGCGATCCGACATCGGTCCTGCTGCCGCGCCCCATGTCGCGCTCGATGAACATGTCCTTCTCGGGACTCAAGACAGCAGTCCGCTCGCACGTGCGCAAACCAGAGCGCGCCTCGGACGAGGACGTCTGCGCCTCCTTCCAGGCCGCCGTCGTCGATTCCCTATTGCTACGCATCCGCCGGGCTTCTGACGATACGGGCATCCGCCGAGTCTGTATCGCCGGCGGCGTCGCGGCCAACAGCGCGCTACGTGCCGCCGTCGCAAATCTCGATGGCATCGAGAGCTTTGTTCCGCATCGGTCTCGCTGCACAGACAATGCCTCGATGATCGCCAACGTCGGGCGCCTTCGCCTGATGGCAGGACAGTCCAGCGGGTACGGCTCCCGCGCCCAGCCCTCGTGGCAACCCGGAGACGCCCCACGCTGATGTCGAACCCCCGCGAGAATCCCCGCCTCATCCTCAAGCTCCTCGAACAACGCGCCCGCAAGCGTTTCGGCCAGAACTTCTTGGCCCGAGCCGACATCGTGGCCCGTATGGTCCGCGGTGCCCGCATCACCAAGGGCGACAAGGTCGTCGAAGTGGGGCCTGGCCTGGGCATCTTGACCGAGGAGCTGCTGCGGGTGGGGGCCGAGCTTACGGCGGTCGAGCTCGATCGCGACCTCGCTGAATACATCCGCGGTCAGTTTGGCGATCAGATGCGCCTGGTCGAAGGCGACGCCATGCGTCAGGACTGGCGGACCCTGTGCGAAGGCGGTGGCTGGAAGATGGTCGCCAACTTGCCCTACAACATCGGCACGCAGCTGCTCATGGGCGCGCTGCAGCTGCCGGACGTCTTTGCGACCGTCACGGTAATGCTGCAACACGAAGTCGTCGCCCGCATCGTCGCAGAGCCGGGGGGCAAGTCCTACGGCGCTCTGTCCGTTCGGGCCCAGGTGAGGGGACGGGCGCGCTACCTGCTGCCGGTGCCTCCCGAGAGTTTTCATCCGCCGCCCAAGGTGAACTCCGCGGTACTGCATGTCGAGCTGTTCGACAAGCCTGACGTGCCGGTCGAGCCCGCGGCCTTCGACCGCGTGGTGAAGTCGGCGTTCAGCCAGCGCAGAAAGTTCGTGTCCAACAGCTTGGGTGCGCTGTACGGAAAAGACGAGGCCCGCGAGGCGTTGGCCAGCTGCGGCATTGATGCCGATCAGCGCGCCGAGTCTCTGTCCGTTGATGACTACCGGGCGCTGTCTGTGGAACTCGAAGGCACGCCCTAGCCCCTCTGAGTTCGACCCCCCAACGCAGAAACCGGCACCTCAGAGGAGGTGCCGGTCGTACATAGAACTAGATTGTAAGTTCAAGCCTGCAAGTGCTGTCAAGGGGGCGATCGCGGGTTTGGTGAAGCCGCATCGATTTGCGGGTTCACGACTGCCCGCGATACACGGCGCCGATCCTGGAGTCCTTTGAGCATGCGCATCACGTCCTGTGGCATCACCGATGTCGGCCTCAAGCGGGGCCACAACGAGGACAACTACCTCATCAACGAAGAGCTCAACCTCTTTGTGGTGGCGGACGGCATGGGTGGCCATGCGGGCGGCGAGTACGCGAGTGCCATCTGCGTGAACACGATCGAAGAGATCGTGACGTCGATGGAGCTGCTCGGCGACGCACCGATCGATTCGGACGACCCTGTCGAGGTTGCGCGCGAACGCCTGCGCTATGCCATTCGCCTGGCTGGACGACGCATCTACGAAAAGGCATCCGAAGAGCCCGAATTCCACGGCATGGGCACGACCGCAGTCGTCCTCCTCATCGAGGGCAGCAACGCCTACATCGCTCATGTGGGCGACTCCCGGTGCTACTTGTGGCGTGACGGAAACATCGAACAGATGACCGAGGACCACAGCTTGGTCAACCACAAGATCAAGCTGGGACTGATCACCGAAGAAGAAGCCAAGACCCACCGCATGAAGAACGTGATCACGCGTTCGCTCGGCTACCAAGAAGACGTCGAGGTCGACGTGGCAGTGCGTGCGGTGCGCAATGGCGACAAGTTCATGCTGTGCAGCGACGGCCTGTCGGGCCACGTCGAAAATCCCGAGATTGGCGACCTCTTGGGTGCGCTTGGGCCGCAAGAGTGTGCCCGTCGGTTGATCGAGCTTTCCTGCGAGCGAGGCGGCGACGACAACATCACCTCCGTCATCGCCCGCGTCGATGACAACGGTCTGTGAGCTCGCCCCAGCAGCCCAATAAGCTGCTCATGGCGGTCATCTTGCTGAACCTTGTGCTGGTGTTGGCACTTGGCTTTACCCTGCCGCGCAGCATGGCCTACGGTCCGCTGCTCGAAGAGAATCTGTCCATCAAGGCGCACCTGCAAGAGGTCGACCAAAAGATGGCCGAGGTGGACCGCATCTTGCTGCGGCTCCGGCTGTACGACGCCCAGCTCAAATCCTTGGGCGCGCCCACCGGTGATCACGGGCCCCTGCCCCCAGACGCGTTCGCGAACCACCGCTTGCTGCAGAGCCATGAACGGCTGAACGACGCCGACGGTGTGCCGATGGAGGAGGAGGACATTGTCGACGCCGACGACCTGCGTCCGGCCGAGGCATGGGCGGTGGCTGTCCAGGCCAGAGCGGACACCTTCCTCGAGCTAGTCGCAGCTGCCGAGCCCGACCTCAACCAGCTCGTCGAAGAGCTCGAAGACCTTCGTGCACTCGAAGCGGCGTTGCCGTCGCGCTGGCCTGCTGACGGTGACCTCACCAGTGGCTATGGCTGGCGTCGAAACCCGATGGGCCGTCGCTATTGGCGGTTCCACAGCGGCATCGACATCGCGAACCGCCGGGGCACACCCATCTATGCTCCAGCTCCGGCCAAGGTCATCCACTCGGGATGGAACGGCGGCTATGGCAAGTTCCTCAAGCTCGATCACGGCTTCGGCATCGTGACAACCTATGGCCACTGCAACACCCTGCAGGTCAAGAAGGGCGACTTGGTTCAGCGCGGTGACTTGGTCGGCACGGTCGGCAGCACGGGCCGCAGCACCGGACCGCACCTGCACTTCGAGGTTCGCCTCGACGATCATCCGGTCGACCCGCTGGACTACATGCCGCGCTAGTCGTGGATGGTGTGATCCAGCTGCACTTCGAACGGAATTTCAGAGGTGGGAAGCCGCTGTTCGAGTCCAAAGATGGTGCGCTCATGCCACAGGGCCAGGGGCTTCCAGCCCTTTGGAGCCGGTCCCAACCAGGTGTAGCGGCTCTTGACGTACGGGTTGCAGACAACCAATCCGCGCAGGTCTGAGTCGTTCACCACGAACCACCGCTCGGGGAACGGCGGAACTTGTGTACGGCCCAGCCACTTGCGAATGTCGGCCACGGATTGTTCGCTGATCGGTGCCTCGTCAGCCGTCGACGCACCTTGGCCGTCGACGACCACCCGACGCACAAAGTGGTCGTTGCCGACTTGGTACAGCGTCCAGGACAGCCGCAATCCGCCGTGTTGATACAGCCATATTCTGAGCCCCACGGCGTCCGGAGAACGGGGCGGGAGGCCGGGATAGCTGGAAGGGTCGACGAGCCAAACCGCTGTGTCTTTGTGGTCCACGGGACGACAATACCGCGACCGGCTATATCCGGGCGGTTCCAGGTCTTGTCACTGCCCGCGTTGGTGACCAAGATCCGCGTTCGAGAGGCACTCAGTGGAAATGTTCGACTCCATCGCCGTTTGGGCCAAAAAGCTCTTCGGCGACGCAAATGACCGCGAACTAAAAAAAATTCGCCCCATCGTCGAAGCCGTCAACGCGCTCGAACCCGCGTACAAGGCCCTGTCCGATGCCGAACTCAAGGCCAAGACCGGTGGGTTCAAAGAGAAGCTCGACAACGGCGCTTCTCTCGATGACTTCCTGCCCGACGCGTTCGCCACTGTGCGCGAGGCCGGCGTG
>CAYYHT010000279.1:0-9291 GCA_964471355.1 uncultured Enterobacteriaceae bacterium | reverse complement strand
GAACTCGGGCTCGTCACTCTCGAGCAGAACGCCCACAGCGGCCAACAACCACACAGCCCCCAGACCCACAGCCACCGCTGATGCGGGCGCAGTCTCGGAGCCACTCCATCCTGCAAGTGCCGCCGCAACGCCGCAGAACCACGCCCCTGAGATCCAAGTGCGACGATGCCGCCAGCCATGGCGCAGGTCTTTGAGCGCCCACACGGCAACATCTGCTGGAAGAAAGCGAACCATCCAATCGAGGTAGACGCGGCGCCCCTCCTCGTCATCGAGCATGGCCGCATAGCGGGCGTCGATGTCAGCAAGTACGCCACTGGCCTGAAACCACGCGTTTCGAGCGACCTGTGGAACAGCAGACCAACACATGCCGGCCACGATGAAGGGCAGGACCAACCACACACCCGCCACAGCGTTTCCTGCCGCAATCGAAGGAACGGCGTAGGCAGCCTGAGAGACAAGCAGGGCGCACCCCCCAAGCACAGCGCCGGGCGCGTAGATGAACGCCGCCTGCTCTCGCGGATTGCTGCCGCGAATGGCCTCGAGCACACCCTCCCATTTGGGGCTCTCAGACGCCTCGATGGCCAATAGATGGACCATCGCCGATGCGCACAGCCCCAGCGCGAACGAGCCCAACAGCAGCCCGACTGCGAGCGCCCACCCATCCCAGCGACCAGACAGGCCGATGGGCAGCAACAAAATGGACAGCGCCGGCACGAGCCACCATCGAGACAGCGCGACTCCTAGCAACTCGACCGTGACCACCTCAAACGGCTCGACCGGGTGCAAGTCGAGCACCGCGCGGTCTTCACTCCGAATCAGCGCCGCATAGACATCGAGCGAGAGCACGGCAATGACAAGCAGACCTGCCCGCAACATCACTGCGTACATGCCATCGGCCCAGGCGCCGCCACTCGAGCCAACAAAGCCCAGGAATACCGGCTGAACCATGGGCACCAATAGCGCCGCCGCGGCAAGTGGAACCAGCGACCTCAGCCAGCCCGAGAGCGGGCCTTCAATGCGTCGACGATTACGGCGCCGAAGCCAGAACGCTGCCAGGTGCGGGTTCAGTGGTCAGCTCCCCTCTGCATGAGTGCGTAAAGCCACGAATGACGCGGACTGGCACGGTGCTGCCAAGCATGTCGAGAGTACCAGGGAAGTTCACCATCAGGTTCTGTGAGGTTCGGCCGCACACGACCCCCTCGTCGTGGCGCGATGGCCCTTCGACCAGCACGTTCACAATCTGGCCTTCGTGACTTCGCGTCCATTCACCGGACAGATCCCGCTGGCGATTTTGGTACCGCATCAGGCGGGCACTCGCGACCTCTGCAGCCACCGGGTCCTTGCGGAAGGTCGCTGCGGTGCCGGGTCGAGGGCTATACTTGAAGCTGTAGCTGCCCACAAAGCCGCCCTCTTCGAGCAGGCTCATGGTCTGTTCGAAGTCCTCGTCGGTCTCGCTGGGGAAGCCAACAATCACATCGGTGGTCAGAGCCAGATCTGGACGCGCATCACGCAGCTTGCCCACCACCTCGAGGAAGTGTTCACGGGTATAGAAGCGCTTCATGCGGCGCAGGATTCGGTTGCTGCCAGACTGCACGGGCAGGTGCAGATGCGAGGTCAGCTGTGGCAGATCGCGGTAGGCCATGACCACGTCATCGCCCATGTCGCGAGGATGACTGGTGGTGTAGCGGATGCGCTCGACGCCGGACACCGCAGCCACCGCGTACAGCAGCTGTGCGAAGGTCTTTTCGCCGGGCACCTTGAGGCCATAGGAGTTGACGTTCTGGCCAATGAGCGTGATCTCGCGGATGCCCATGGCCACGAGGGCAGTGACCTCTCCCACAATCTCTTCGCTGGGGCGGCTGATCTCGACACCGCGAGTGGTTGGCACGATGCAGAAGGTGCACTTGTTGTCGCAGCCCTTCTGGATGGTGACGAACGCGCCCACCTTCCCGGCGGCCGTCGGGTCAATGTCGCTGACAAAGGGATAGGTCTCGAGGTCGAGGAAATCGGTATCGAGCACGCGATTGCCCGACTCGACCTCGCGCACGATGTCCCGGACATGGCTGACCGCGTCGGGTCCAAAGACCATGTCGACGTCTTTGTAGCGGGACAGCAAGGTCTGGCCCTCTTGCTGCGCCACACAGCCGGCGATGCCGATGCGCACGTCTTGCCCCTCGCGCTTTCGCTTGCGGTAGTCACCGAGAGCCGAGTGCATTTTCTGCTCGGCCTTGTCGCGAATCGAGCAGGTGTTCACCAGGATGAGATCGGCGTCGTCGGGGGTGTCGGTCGACACCCAGCCATCCTTCGCAAGCTGTGCTCTCATCTTGGCGGTGTCGTAATCGTTCATTTGACACCCGAAGGTATGAAAGAACACCTTCTGGGACTGGGCCACGCTGGTCATGGACGCCTGTTAACGTTTCAGTCCCTTGCACACCCAGATCGCCATTATCGGAACGGGATTTGCGGGTCTGGGCACTGCAATTCACCTGCAGAAACGGGGCCTGACCGACTTCGTCTTGCTCGAAGAAGCGGCGAGCGTCGGGGGGACCTGGCGCGACAACACCTACCCCGGCTGCGCCTGTGATGTGCCTTCGCACCTGTACAGCTTCAGCTTTGAGCTGAACCCCAACTGGTCCCGGCAGTTCGCGCCCCAGGACGAGATTCGCGCATACATCGAGCACTGCGCCGAAAAATACGGATTGATGCCGCGCATCGAGTTCAACTCCCGGGTCGAGGAAGCGCGCTGGGACGAGGACGACAAGCTGTGGCGCCTGTCCATCCGCGGTGGACGCACCCTCACCGCAAGGTTCGTGGTGTTCTGCCTGGGCGGCTTGCGCGAGCCTCGCTTCCCCCAGATTCCCGGTCGAGACAGCTTTGCAGGACCGACGATGCACAGCACACGCTGGAGACACGATGTCGACCTCAAGGGCCTGCGCGTGGGGGTCATCGGCACCGGTGCCAGCGCCATTCAAGTCGTACCGGGCATCGCGGAGCGCACCGGTCACCTGACCCTGTTTCAGCGCACCGCCGCGTGGGTTCGCCCCCGACAGGACGCCGCGATCTCGCCGCGCCGACAGGCCTTCTATCGACGCTTCCCGCTGGCGATGCAGTTGGAGCGAGCACGTATCTATGCCCGCTATGAGTCTCGTTGGCCCCTGTTCAAACGGGGAGAATGGGTCGACCGCCTCATGCGGCGCTTGATGGAGAAGGACATCCGCCGCGCCGTGCGGGACACGCAGCTCGCCGACAAGCTGATTCCCGCCTACAAGCCTGCTTGCAAGCGCGTGTTGCTGTCAGATGACTTCTATCCAGCGCTGCAGCGAGAGGACGTCGACCTCGAAGTCTCTCGCATTGTCGAGATCGTGCCCGATGGCGCCGTGCTCGCCGATGGCCGCAAGATCGAACTGGATGCCATCGTCTACTGCACCGGCTTTGAGATCGAGTACGGACAGGTGCAGATCTACGGAAACGGCGGCGTGAACCTGATCGACTACTGGGACAGACGGCCTCGCGCCTATCTGGGGCTGACCGTGCCGGGTTTTCCAAACAGCTTCACCATCCTGGGTCCAAACACAGCACTGGGGCACAACTCGGTCATCGTTATGATCGAGGCGGGCATCCGGTACACGGTGGCGGCCATCGAATACGCACTCGACAACGACCTGGCCGACCTAGATTTGCGCGAGGACGCACTGGCGGCCTTCGTGTCGGAGGTAGATAGCAAGCACAGAGGCCTCGTCTGGGCCAGCGGCTGTGACAGCTGGTACCTGGGCGAGGACGGCGTCAACTTCACCCTTTGGCCGGGCTCTACGCTGGCCTACATCCAGCGCACGCGACACTTCGACCCCTCGATGTACCGGTCTACAGGGGCCGAGTGACGGGAACCCAGACGTAGCCGAAGTCCTGCAGGCGAATGTCGGCCTTTTCGAGGCGCACATCGACGGTCTCGATCTCGTCGACCAGATCGTCCCACTTGCGCCGAATGTCCGAGACGGCATCTTCGGTCTCGGTCTCGAGCTCGTAGATCTCGCGCTCGAGGTCGGTGATCTGATCTTGGGCCCGCTCTGCCCGTTCCTGGGCGCGGCGCGTCTGACTGCGCTTGTTCATGGCGCCGCTCACGGACTTGCGGCGGCCTCCGAAGAAGTAGCCCATGACCATCTCGGCGACATTGACGTACTCGGCGCGAGCACGGTCTGCGGAGTCCGCGTTGTGCTTGTCGAGATCGCGTTCTTTGCGCGTGAGCTGGTCTTCGAACCGGCCTAGCTTCACCTTCACCTTGTCTTGCAGCTTGGCGATCGCTTCATCGGCCTTGTCGTCTGCGGCGGCCACACAGCGCTCTTTGAACGTCTCGACGGTCTCGCCAATGCCACTGACAAGGCCCAGCTGCTTGTTGCGATACATCTTCTCGGTCTCGCCATCGAGAACTCCCTCGATGACCCGCCGCTCAAGAGCCTTGAGCTCCTTGACTTCGTCTGCGTGGACAGGAAGCGGCGCATACAGCCCGTCTGGGGCGTCCCAGCGCATGTCGCCCTCTTCGAGCGGAGGCTCCTCGAACTCGCCCAGACCGCGCCCCTCGACGGGGAAGAACAGGCGCTGCTCTTGGCGCTCGACCGCCCAGTCCCGGCCCTCGTCAAAGCGCAGATGAAGCACGGCATAGAGCGCCGGTTCCCACACGATGCGCCGATCTTCGCGTGCGGGCTGACTGCGAGACTCAAAGAACTTCGCCAAGCGGTTGCTGAACACCACCTCGGGACGCAGAAAGCGGTACTCGTAGCCCTCGGGGGCCGGCGGGGGCTTGGTGGACAAGCCCTCGTCTGCCGCAGACGGTGCTGCTGAAGGGGCAGCGGCCAGAGTGCCAGGGGACGGCTCGGGAATCGGAAAATTGGCCTTGGGCAGCTGCTCGACCTCGCGCTTGGTCAGCGGGCCTCGCAGAAAGCTGATGGCATGGCGACTGCGGAACAGTCGGGGCGCCGACTCTTTGACCTCGCGCAAGACAAACGACCGCGGAGCCAGGTTCTCGAGCCAATCGGTAACGGTGCCGCGATCTGCGCCATCACCGCCGCTGGCCGCCAGGGAATCGACTACTCGCTCGCGGTCCTGCTTGGTCTGAAGTCGCCCCACAAACCATGTGCCGGCGTTGCTCATTGCCTTGTAGTCGACATCGACAGGGTTCTGGGTGACCAGCATGACCCCAACGCCGACAGCGCGGGCCTGCTTCATCAGCGTCAGTACTGGGCGCTTGGTGGGCGGGTTCTTTGGATGTGGGGGCAGATAGCCGAACACCTCGTCGAAGTAGACGAGCGCGCGCAGGGACGATGTGCCCGGTTGGCGACGCGACCAACTCACCAGCGAGTTCAGCAGCGTCGCCGCAAAGAACATGCGCTGTGCCTCGTCGAGGTGCGCCAAATAGAAGATGTTGATCGGCGTCTTGCCCTCGGTCGAGAGGAAGGCATCGACGTCGAGCGGTACGCCCTGCGACCACGCGGCAAACGCCGGCGAAGCCACCACGCCGTTGAGCTTCATGGCCAATGACATGCGCTGCTTGCGCGGCCAGAAGGCATCCAGCGGAAAGACGCCCACCTTGTCGAACGGCGGATCGATGAGCATAGGCAGCAACGAGACGAGTGTCAGGTCCTGTCCCTTGCCCCACGCTTCCATCAAGATGGTCGACAACGTGATCGTAGCGGGATCCGACACTCGATCCCCGTCTTCGCCCACAAGTCCAAGAAGCGCGCGCACGGTGCCTGTGACCAGCTCGCCCAGGGCCTCGAGATCGTCGCGAATCGCCGGGGGTGGCGCCCCAAGGCTGCCCAGAGTGTCGACCGGCGTGCCGGCGGTACTGCCCGGGGTGAGGATGTTGACCGTCGAGCGCTGCGTGAACGCCTGAATGCGCTGCTCATCGACTCCGGACGCGGCCAAGCCTTTGCGCCAGAACGCGGCGGTCTCTTCGGCAAATTCGGGCACGCTGATGCCTTTGCGTTCGGCTTCGGCGGGATCGACCCAAGGCTCGAAGGACTTGCCCGGATGCCCCTCGAAGGCCAACGCCAGGTTGGTCATGTCTCCCTTCGGATCGATGACGATGACCGGCACCCCCGCGACCGCAAGCTCCTCGAGCAATGCGACACATAGGCCGGTCTTTCCCGAGCCCGTCATGCCCACGCACACCGCGTGTCGTGTCAGGCGATCGGCCTTGAGCAGAACGTCTTCGGGGCCGACCTCCATGGATTCATCGTCCAGGTAGCGGCCAAGCAGAAGCGACATGAGAAGTCCTTTTTGAGAGAAGCGGAGCAACTGCCCCGCTGCGCGTCAGTCCTCTTCTTCTTCCCAAGGCGGCACCACGCCCAGGACGATGTCTTCGACCCCGTCGCGCTGCGGGTGCCGAATGTCGTCGACGTCTTCCATGTACTGCCGGATGACAGCCTGCAGATAGCGGTCGATCTTTGAGCTCTTGAAATCGTGGGAAGTCGCGCAAACGAAGGACAAGCCCGTCTTTACGTATGTGCGCCAGTTGTACCGGACGTTGTCGACCACGGCACTACCATCGGACTTGTCTTCGCCGTCGAGCACGTCTGTCAGACGCTCGCAGATCGCGTGCCACAGGTCCTCGTCCAATTCATCGGGCGCAGGGGAGGCGTAAATCGGATCATCGAAGTCGTCGTCGATGAAGATGAGCAGGGATTCCAACATGGAAGGGTTCCTCAGGCGGCGGGCATACCACCTTTCTTGTGTGAGTCCAAGACCCGTTGCACAGAGACATTGCGATTAGCGAGAGTCTGGTGCAACATGGGCGCCCCTGAAGGAGGCCCCTTGGCCGATCTGCCCCCCGATGTCGACCCCGAGATGTTCGCCACAGTGCAAGCAAGCTTCTGCGAAGCTTTGGAGCTTGATGATGACGAGGTTGGCTGGGATTCGAAGATCCTTGATGACCTCGGCGCCGAATCGCTCGACCTACTCGATGTGGTTTTCCGACTCGAACGCTCCTTCGACATCCAAATTCCACGAGGTGGGCTCGAAGCCCAGGCCCAAGAAGTCGATGGCCAGCCAGGAGAGGTCGATGGCCGGCTGACCGAGGTCGGCGCGGCGCGCTTGCGCGAGTTGATGCCCGAGGTGCCGGCCGACGAGATCACCGCGGGCATGAAGTCCGCCGAGCTCGCGACGGTGTTCCGCGTGGGCACCTTCTACAACATTGTCAAGGCACTGCTGGAGCAGAAGGCCGGGTGAAGCCAGGCTTTGCCTTCCTCGTTCATCCGCTACTGCACTGGCACCGGCGGGTCATGGGGGTTCGCCGGGGCCACATTGGGTTGGCCCTCGATCACAGTGCTGGCATTGAGGCGGTCGGCGTTGCCGGCAGTCTGACGATGCCTAGCAACCAAGGGCCGGTCACCGGGTTGATCGTGGCCGTTCCGGACACGGCGGCGGGCTTGACAAGCGACCAGAGTCGAGCGTTGGCGCACCAGATACGGGCCGCCGAGATCGCGATTGAGCATGGCGTCGGCGCCATAGGGCTGGCCAATGCACTTGGTGTGGTCGCGGGACGAGGTCGCTTCCTCGCCGAGCAAGCGCCGGTTCCAGTGACGGCGGGACACGCAGCGACCGCATGGGCTGCGATCGAGATCACCACCATGGTGGCGGCGAGACAACCGGGTCCCATCGGCGTGCTCGGCTTCAAAGGCACGGTCGGAGAGGCCGTCGCCGCTGCACTTGCGTAGGCAGGACATGAGGTCTGGGTCGATGCCACCGGCAGCGCGGCTGTGCGGCGCGCCGAGAAGACCGGGTGCCGAGCCGCGACCACACAAGAGGTGGCCGGCCGTGCCGTGGTGCTCGTTGGAGGCTCAACCACAGGGCCTGTCCTGGCCCCCAGTTTGGTGCGCGGCAACACCGTTCTGGTCGACTTGGCGCTGCCACCGACCCTGGAGCCGGGGCCACGTCCCGACGGCCTAACCATCGTCGCCGGCGAGACCCTGTCCCTGCCGGGCGCAATCACCGCCGGTTTCTGGGGGCGAATCTGGCTGACGATGGCCAACTACGGTCGGGGCTGCGTCTTCGCCTGCCTAGCCGAGCCGCTCGTCATCGCCATGACGGGCGAATCCGGCTGGTCCGAGGGCCGCCGACTCGACCCCGAGCGCCTTGCCGACCTGGGCGGGCAGCTCAAGCGCCTGGGCTACCACCCGGTCATCCGCAAGCGATAGCGATCAGCCGACCTCGACCCAGGCGCTTGAACCATTGCGATCTGTCACCTCGACGATGAAGTCGCGCTCTCCGGCCTCGAGACGTCGGGCCACCTCGACGACACCAGAGGCCGAACCGATCTCGCCTGTGACGATGGGAGGGCTGGGGGGCAGATCGGGATTCCAGCGCACACCGCCTCCGACCATGACCGGAGAGCGGGTTGGCCCGACGGACTCGAGCACGAAGAATGCGGCGCCCTCGCCCGTCGGCACACCGAGCCACCCATCGGCGCCCACGAGGCTGTCCGCGCCTCCAGCGACCACCAAGTCCGCGCGACCCTCGTCGATGGCGCGCATGCCATCGACAAGCGCCGCCAAACCGCCAACGCGACCCTCGCAGCGATTGCCGTTGACGCCCTGCATGTCGAAGTAGGCGCTAGCGAATCCCAAGACGTTGTTGGAGAGACCTTTGACCAGCCAAAGCGGCGGCACACGGGGGATGCCGAGCTCGCCGAATGCGGCGACCGAGAACGCATCGTCTTCTTGGCTGGCCACGATGGCGGGCTCGAGCTGGTCGAGGTCGCTGCCGACAGGTGTAGAGCCGACAAACAGCCCCCGGCGAACCGGTGGCACCGTGTCCCAGCCCGGGCGTTGGGCGAGTGCCGCCCGAATGCCAGCAATGCCGAGGCGCACGCCACGCACCATGAGCTTCAAGTGCTTGCGCTGGTCGACGTGGTCTCGAGCCTTGAAGTCCGGAATTTCCCAAGGGCCATCTGCAGACAACACCGCGTAGCCAGTCACCTTCACTCTCATTGGACCGCCTGCTGTGCGAGTACCAGAGAACAGTTCTGGCCGCCAAACCCGAAGCTATTCGACAGCGCCACCTTTGGAGCGCCGGCGCGAGGCTCGGACAGTGCCCGCACCCCAAGGTCATCGGGGTCTTGCAGGCCCACAGTACCGGGGGTGAAGTCCGCTCGCATCGACAGGACGGTGATCACCGCTTCGACAGCACCGGCGGCGGCCAGCGTATGGCCGACTGCGCCCTTGAGGCTGGACACGGCAATGTCGGATCCGAACAACCGAGCCACGGCCCGCGCTTCAGCCAAGTCACCGAGCGGCGTGC
>CAYYHT010000278.1:0-9330 GCA_964471355.1 uncultured Enterobacteriaceae bacterium | reverse complement strand
CGCCATCGCTGTAGCTGACCCACAGTTCCTGATTGGCCCCGACGAGTCCGCCCTTGTTGAACACGGAATGGTCGTGCACCAGGCCCGCAAGATGACCGTCCGAATCAATGACCGGCAGGTGACGCAGGCGGTGGCGCGTCATCAGCACAGCGCAGTCCACAATGTTTGCGTCCTGAGCAATCGTGACCGGGTTCGGTGTCATGAGATCGGCGACGGTTTCCATCAAGCTCCTCCGCTGCAACTATACTGTGCGGTGGGAGGAAAGCCCCGCGTGGCCGAAGACGTCGCTCCACCAATGTGCAATGGCCGGTATCGCCTCGTCGATACGTTGGGTGAAGGCGGCATGGCCGTCGTCTACCGAGCCTACGACGCGTTGTTGGATACCTGGCGCGCCATCAAGGTGCTGTCGCCCAAGATGACGAAGAACCGAAAGGTTCGAGAGCGCTTCCTCAATGAGGCGCGCACCATGGCGCAGCTGCACCACAAGAACATCGTCGGCGTCCATGACGTAGGGGTCGACGGAGAAACGGTCTATCTGGTGATGGAGATCTTGGACGGCGGCTCTGTGGCCGACCGAGTCAAGGCGCTGGGTCCCCTGCCGCCGCGCATGGCTAGCCAGGTTGTGCAGGCCATCTTGGCGGGTCTGGGCGAAGCGCACCGCAAGAAGATTGTGCATCGAGACATCAAGCCGCACAACGTGCTTGTGGCCACCGACGGTGTGCCCAAGATCACCGACTTCGGCATCGCCCGCGTCAGCAGCAGCGAGCACGAGCTCACAAAAACGGGCGCTGTGATTGGCACATGGGCCTACATGGCACCCGAACAGCGCAGCGATGCAAAGAGCGTGACGCGCAGGGCGGACATCTACGCCTGTGGGGCCACGCTGTACGCCATCATGACCGGCAAGGACCCGTTCGACCTGTTCAGTGTCGAGGTCCACAAGAAGGCCTTCGCCGGCCAGCCAGAGGCGTTGTGCGAGGTCATCGCCAAGGCCTGCCGCTACGAGCCCGATGATCGCTACGACAGCTGTGATGAGATGCTCGAGGCGCTGGCACTGGTCCACAGCACTCTGCCGGATGACCCGCTCGATACGCCCCCCCTGGTCATGGCCATAGGAGCGGGCGGCAAGTACGAGCGACCGGACACGGACGGCTACAGCTCATCGCTCGATACGGGCCCCCTCGCTAGCATCACCTACGACGCAAGCGCCCTCGAGGGCTCGCCTCCCCCCTCGGTGGGTGCAGGCTTGCAGACCCAGGCCGAGGCTGCAAAGCCCCCAACCCTGGGTACTCTGGGGGACATTCCCAGCGTCGGTGACCGGAACACAGGCACATTCGGCGACACCACCGAGACGGTCAGTGTGGCGGTGAAGGGAATGGCTGTCGGAGTCGCCGGCATGACCGGAGTGATGCTGATCGCAGGCGTTGCGCTGGCCGGATTCTTGGTGGTGGGCGGGTACTTCCTCTACCAAGAGTACGAGCATCGCCTGTCGCAAATGCAGCCCCAGATCGTCATGGTGGGCGGAGTCCCAACAGAGATTCCGGCCGGAGAGGAAGTGCCAGAGGGGGCTGAGCCCGCCCCGGCGGACGTCAAGCCCGTCCAGAAGCTCGCCACCAAGAAGTCGAGCAAGAAGCGTTCAAAGAAGACGGCCGGAACGCAGGATGCCGTGGTGGACGCGGCACCCGTGTTCGAGCCGATCGAAGAGCCGGCCCCCGAGGACGGAAAAGCTGCGGACGAAGATTCACCGGTAGAGGAGGACGGTTCGCCGATCCCCCCCGCTGACGGCGAGGCCCTAGAAGCGTCCGACGGTGACCCCGCTGGCTCGGATGGACTTCCACAAGCCACAGAGGTCGCCGAGGAACCGACAGACGACGCTGTCGCCGAAGAGCCGGTATTCGAGCGTACAAAGCCCTGGCCGAGCACGCCGGCCTCCAGCTACAAGCGCAGTGTGCCGGCTGCCGCAACGCAACTCTGTGTCTACCGCACGACGCAGATGGTCGGTGGCGGCGTGCCCACATGGGTCTACATCGACAACCAAGAAGTCGGCCCCCTGCGCGGAGGCAAGTACTTCTGCAAGCTGGTGACTCCGGGCATGCACCAGGTGTTCGTGGCCGCCCCCGGCTTCAAAGAGGACTACCCTTCCATTGCCGCAGGAGCGCGACAGAGCTTCGCCTCAGGTGCAGGCAAGACCTGGGTCGGCGAGGTGCGCCTCATCGAAGGCGGCATGAAGAGCGCCATGACGCAGACAAGTGCCGGACGCATGAGCGACACCAAGGCAAAGCTGTCGAAGTGGGCGCAGTAGCCAGCACTCGAGCCAGCACCCATGGTAGTGATTCGTCTGCAGGAGCACCCCATGGAAAAGCCGACCGCCGCCGCCATCGACGCCTTCGCCGATGCCTTTCCTGACGATGCGCGGGCCACACAAAAGAAGATGTTCGGCATGCCCGCGGGCTTCATCAACGGCAACATGTTCGGTGGCGTGTTTGGCAACGGCGTCACCATGCGGCTTGCCGGTGACAGACTTGCCGAGGTGAAGGCGCTCGAGGGTGTGGGCGACTTCGAGCCGATGCACGGCCGACCGTGGAAGGACTACGCGTTCGCCGACGCCACGGTGCACGGCGGCTCATCGCAGCTTCGCGACTGGATGGCAGAGGCACTTGAGCACACAGCCAAGATGCCTGCCAAGAAGCCGAAGGCGCGAAAGAAGAAGTAGCCGCACCGAGGCCGCTGATTTGGTCTGAGGATGGAAATGGAGGAGCCGGTGGGATTCGAACCCACGCATCGCTTGCGCAACCTACCTCGTTAGCAGTGAGGCCCCTTTACCAGGCTTGGGTACGGCTCCATGGCGGGTGCGGTGGGAGTCCAACCCACAAGATCTCTCACGAGACTCGACTGTTTTCGAGACAGCTGCCGTCGGCAATCGGCTTGCACACCCAGGTTCAAGATCGCGTGGTTCTTGGATGATCGACTGATCTGATCAGTCGATCCGATGATCGTTCAACCCCGCCGCAGGCGCCTCGAGCGAAGCGACGTAGCGAGGAGGGAAGACGCCGATTGGAGGCCGCCGCAGGCTGCCCGATACACATCGACCCGCAGGGTCGAGGGCAGACAAGGCGGCCATCGGCGTCTGGACTGACGAGCGGAGGAGCGAAGCGACGTAGCGAGGAGGGAAGACGCCGATCCCAGGCCGCCGCAGGCTGCCCGATAATAAGTAAAAGTGCCGGGGGTGGGAGTCGAACCCACAAGCTAAAGCCACGCGGTCTAAGCGCGCTGCGTTTACCATTTCGCCACCCCGGCAAAACGGGGCGTCCCTGCCCCATGCGCGGGACGCCCCTGGCCCTTCCGTGCTTCAGGCCTTCGCCGCGGGCACGATGGCCCGCAGACTCTCTACGTCTTGGCAAAGTCGCTCATGACGACCGGTGCTGCCGTGTCGAAGCCCACAACGTCGAGCATGCCGGCGTCGTTGGGGTCCGCGATGGTGAACTTGTTGGCCACCATTCCGACAACGATGAGCTTCGCAGGGATGCCCATCTTCTGGCGGTACTTCGCCAGTGCCTGCACCGGATGGATCTTGCCAGCCCACGTCTCGCTGTCGGTGTAGACGGCGAACACATCGACTGGAATCCGGTTCTTCATCGCCCACGTCATCGGCAGGGAGCAATCGGTGGCCCCAAAGGGCAGCCGCGCTGTCTTGCCGAGCACCGCGTCGAGCCGCTCGCGAGGCGAGATGCTCAGCGCCGTGAAGGAGCTCTGAAACGCCATGACGGTGTACTGGGACTCGGTGCGCGCGGTGACCATGGCCATCGCTGCCGCACCCACACGGGGCGTGATTCCCGGCAGACCGGCAATCACTCCGCATCCCATCGAACCCGAGACATCCAAGCCAAGCAACCAGCGCTTGCCGGTCGACGGAATCGTCCCAAAAGACGTGTAGAACGCTCCATCGAGCGCATCGACAATCTGAGGAACCGCACGCCACGTGAGCTTGCCGCGCACGCCACGTCCGGACTTGTAGGTCTGCATGGCCGTCAACAACGCAAGCGGATGGACACGCGCCTTGCGGAGCGCCTCTTCACTCGAGAGCCGTTCGATGACCGTCTTCACCCCTTCGCTCATCGGAGCGAGAACGCCAACAGCGGTCATCTTGGCCAGACTTCGAATCATCGCTGTCATCGGCATGCCGCGGCCGCTCACCAGCAGCGCCTCCCACACCGAAGTGCTGTTGAGGAACGGTGTCGGAATGGCCTCTCGAGTGAGGTCAAAATCGGTGACCAAGCGAACGATTTCGTCTGCCGTCTCTGCCCGCTTCGCTCGCTCGAACGCCCAGATTCCACGCGTCGCATCGTCAGGCGCCTGGTCCGGAAGATCCCCGGTCCAGCCCTTGACCATCCACCGGAAGATATCGTCGTGCTCGCTCGAGGGCGGCTTGACGTGCGCCAACCGCAGAAGGTCGCGGTTCGACCAACCGTTGCGCTGCTGGTACTTCACCGCCTGGTAGGCCAGACGATTCGGCTCCATGTTCGCGTACCAGTCGCCAAACGCCCGCTGAGTGCCACGTCCCCAGCCACCGAAGGCCTTGACCGCAGCCGCCAACGAAAACAGATGGGTACCGATGCGACACACCACGGGCACGGCTTCTGCCGCCAGGCGGCGGGTCTGGTCATCGCCGAGCTTGAGCGCCATAGCCAACGCGAAGATGGCTGGGTCGTTCTTTGGAGCACGACCACTCGAGCTGAGCTCGGCGATTCGCGCCACTGTGCGCAATCCATCGGCGCGGATGCAGCGAAGCACGGCCTCGCCACCCTCGACGGTCAGCGCACGCTCGGATGCGTAGTATGAGCCGCCCTCGGACCCGAGGATGAGGAAGCGATCGAGTCGCGTCCAGTCATCGACAGCCCACACAAAGCCGCCGGCGGAGTTCTTCACCTGGGGAACCGCGCTGTTCGGAATCTGCGCCGACTGCGGGGTCATCTGGGTGGAGTAGTGCTTGATCAGGTTCCACAACGACATGGGAACACCTCCAGGTTGCACGGGCAGCAGCCCGCGGCAGGGGTTGATTGAGCGCCGCCGAGATCGATGGCGAAACGAGGGAATGAGTGTGCTGCGGAGCCGATGAGGGCCCCGCAGCGGACGTCAGATGTACTCGAGCCACTCGACGGGAACGTGAGTCCTCGCGAGGGCAATCCGGAGCGAATCCCCGGGACTTGGCCGCTTGGGACGGCTGTTCAAGACGAGTCCGGCCTGCTCAGGGGTGCGGTCCGCCTTGCGGTGGTTGCACGGGGAGCACGCAGTGACGAGGTTCTCCCAGCAGGTCACCGGCATGCGCTGGTGACGCCACTCGATGAACACCTGTCCGGCCTCGGCCTGAGCCCGAGGAATGACGTGGTCGAGGGTGAGCTCGTGCATCGCCGGTGCGCCCTGGCGGGTGACCGGCGCCACAGCGCAGTACTGACACGTGAACTGGTCACGGGCCATGACGTTGCGACGGGAAAGCTTCGGACTGGTGCGGACCCGCACGTACTCGACAAGCGAGACAACCGCGGGCCACTCCATCTCGAAGCTGGGTGAACGGACCAGACGGTCCGCGTAGCTTGCAACCGACCGAACCCGTTGCGACATGAGCAAGCACACTGCCCGCTCCCACGCAAGGATCTGGACGGGCGCGTAGTCTGCGTTGAGCAACAACACATCCTGCATCGTGCGCCTCCTTTTGGCGTCAATGGTTGACGGAACACTGGGAAAATTGCGCTCCGCGTCACGGCAGGCCCCGGGTTTTGCGCCCGGGGTGACATAAACTGCTGTGACGCAGAGCTGAACGGGTTCGGGGGGTACTCCGATCCGCCACAATGGCGCCCTCGGCTGGACTCGAACCAGCAGCCAACTCCGTCGGAGGGAGACGCACTTCCAATTGCGCTTCGAGGGCAGATGTCCCACAGAGCATCAGATGGCTTTCCGGTCTACAAAAACTGGCGCCTCGGAAACAGATGCAAAGAGGGACTGGGTCGCTAGGACGACCTCAATGGCCAGGGCAGAGAGATTCGAACTCTCACGAAGCGGGTTTGGAATCCACTCGACACAACCTACGCTTACCCCAATAGATCTGGTGTCCAAGCCCGCATCAGCTGACCCCGGTTCGCACACACGGCGCCCGGTAGTCGACGAAATCAGATGCAGGGTGGACTGGGCCGCCGCGGCGACCTCAATGGTGAGGGAGGAGGGAATCGAACCCCCGACGCTCTATGAGTCCCGGTTTACAGCCAGGTGCGGCCTGACCAACAGCACGCAACTCCCCCAATATTTGTCTTGTTTTCACCCCCTACTTTTCGGGGCATTTTTCCTCGAGCGAGGAGGGAAGACGTCGATTCCAGGCCGCCGCAGGCTGACTGACATGTCGACCCGAAGGGTCGAGGGAAGACCAGGCGGCCATCGGCGTCTGGACTGACGAGCGGAGGAGCGAAGCGACGTAGCGAGGAGGGAAGACGTCGATTCCAGGCCGCCGCAGGCTGACCGATAAAAAAGAGATGGTGGTCAGAGCTGGATTCGAACCAACAACGCCGACGCTTTTCAGGCGTGCGCTCTACCATTGGAGCTATCCGACCAGAGTCCCCTCCACGCACCTGCCGCAAGTCCCCATTCTGGGACGTACAGTTAGTGCCCGCTTGCGGGGAGACGAAAGGAGGGTTGAGACTACACCCCTTTCTGATCGGTCTTTCGAGGCCGTACCCTGACGCTTTCAGGCGCCTGGTTCTCCTCGTGTCCACCCGGTCTCCCGGGTATCCGATCAAAACCGCCTTGATTTTGGTGGGGGCTGTCCCACCGTCGCCACAAACCACTCGACGTGCCACATCCATCCGAGGCTGGCCAGCCCCGGGTCTTCAGCTTTCCATCAAACGCTTCTGCCTTGGGAGCATCCACGCTCCTCCTACTCCGAAGAGGGAGGACTTAGGTTTCTTTCGTTCATGGCCGGCAGAGTCTTTCCGTTTGATTCAAGAGCGGGATTTGAACCCGCAATCTTCAGCTTAAGGAGCTGACGCCTTTACCAATTAGGCTATCTAATGTTCACAGGTACGCGCTCTGCCTGCCGTTCCGTGCCCTTTTGAGGCAAAGAATGCGACGCGCACCCTGGCATTCGTCCATGGAGGAACTTTACCCTGTCTTCAGGACGCCGGGGTTTGCACCCTTTGCCCGTTGGCATGCCCATGGCCCTCGCTTTCCACAGCTCGAACTCATCGACTGCCGCTTGGAATCCCCCTCACGCCCAGCTGGATTGGCAGGTCTCGGACGTCCCCATCCGCGTTGACGGCAGCCTCCTTGCGCCGACACCGAAGTGCCGACCGGTTTGGTCAGCCGTATTCCTATTTGGAACCTGCCCCCGGGCTTCCGAGGTTGCGACCGCCTTTGGATGACGATCGGCCCTACCTAGCCCCCCTTTCGGGAGGAGCGGGCATTCTGCGACTTGAATGGATGGGCCACCTCTCGGTGACGCCGGAGCGTGACTGCCGGCTTCCACGGGGTCTCCCCCGCGTTTCCTAACGACGCCATACCGCCGTCTTGGTCGAGGCCCCCGAAGGCGCCTCTCGCTCGAGTCGAGAACCCGAAGGCTCTCGAAAGTGTTCAGTGCTCTTTGGTGAGAGCGTCGACCAGCTGAAGCATGGTCGGGAGCCTGTTCGGCCCGTGCATCTGTCCTACACAGTTTGCTGCAGCTGCGTGGGACATGCCCGAGGCGCTGACAAACAGCGGCCTCGAGCTGCTGCCACGGACAACGGGAATGCCCGAACCGTTTTTGAAAGCCCGCTTTGCAATGCCGACGACTGGAATCTCAGCATCGAGCGCCAGAAAGAGGTGATGGCCCAAACCCGGCCGCTGATTGAGCCAGCCGTGTCCATCGACAATGATGACGTCCATCGGCACGGTCACCAGCTTGAGCACCGCGAGCAAGCACGGCAGCTCCCTCTTGTAGAAGGCACCCGGCTCGTACGGCGCTACGTCCGCAACAGGGGCCGTCCAATGGGCCTGTGGCGTGGAGCTGCTCCAGTCATCAAAGGCCAACGCGACCGCCTTCGCGGTTCCTTTCAGGTCGTCATAGGCCACATCGGTGTAGATGAGCGTCTCGCACCTCCTGGTTGTTCATAGTGGTGGTCAGGGCGGGAGTCGAACCCGCAAACACCTGGGTTTGAAGCAGGCCGCTATACCGTTCGCCAGCTGACCGGCATTGGATGGTCGTGACAGAGGGATTCGAACCCACATCCCACCGGTTCTCGACCGATGCGCTCTACCAGGTTGGCGTACGTCACGATGTTGAAGAGTCGTCGTCCCACGAGGAGGGAAATGCTGACTCCTAGGCTCCGTGGGAGGCTTGATAATTCGACCTGAAGGGTCGAGAGCCGACGAGGGGCCGTCAGCATCTGGACTGACGAACGAAGGCGCGCAGCGACCGAGTGAGGAGGGAAGATGCTGACTCCTAGGCCCCGTGGGAGGCTTGATAATTCGACCTGAAGGGTCGAGAGCCGACGAGGGGCCGTCAGCATCTGGACTGACGAACGAAGGCGCGCAGCGACCGAGTGAGGAGGGAAGATGCTGACTCCTAGGCCCCGTGGGAGGCTCGATAAACTGGAGGGCGTGGCGGGAATTGAACTCGCGATACCGATTTTGCAGACCGGTCCCTTGGCCACTTGGGTACACGCCCATGTGCCCCCGAAGGGGCTGTGATGACCGCTAGAATTAGCGAGTCACCACCATTGCCCAGGCCGTCGAGTCGAGCTGAACCAGCTCATCACGGGTGTCCTGGGTCGAAGTCGTCCGCCACAGCGGCAGACGGGGCCAACGAAGCCGCCAGACAAGGCGGATCATCGGCGTACGAATCGTGATCATCATCACAATCCTCCTTGGTTGGGTGAGCGTTGGGCCGCAGTCCGCGACCGTTGACTGGTTGACGAGGTGGGATTCGAACCCACGACAAACCGTGTGTGAGACGGGCGTGTCACCATTCCACCTCTCGTCAGTGGCGGACCAATGCCCGCATAGATGGTTGAGAGGGAGGGACTCGAACCCGCATCGCCGGGTTCAGAGCCCGGTATCCTGCCGTTAGACGACCTCTCAATGGTGGACCCGACGGGGTTCGAACCCGCAAGAGCTTGAGTGCAAAACAAGCCTGGCAACCGAGATGCATCTCGGGCCCATGAATGGAGCCTGCATGGGGACTCGAACCCCAACCGACGGAACTACAACAACCGCGCTCAACCAATCGAGCTCTACAGGCAATGGGCTCTTGAAGCCCAACAGGGACGACGCTGACTCAAAGGCCCCGTTGGAGGACCGATCATTCGACCC
>CAYYHT010000277.1:0-9345 GCA_964471355.1 uncultured Enterobacteriaceae bacterium | reverse complement strand
ATCCACGGCCATCCGAATCAGGAAGGCCTGATGATGGAGCTGTCCCGGCACGCGTCTGACTCGGTGGTCAAGCTGTCCGAACAGCTCGGTGTGCCCATCGGTGGCACGATTCACGTGTTTGTGGCGCCGACCTCCAAAGAGTTCAAGACGCTGCAGCCGGGCCGGATTCCGGAGTACGCAGATGGCACCGCGTGGCCCGAACGAGGCACCATCTTTCTGCGTCGGCCAGGCCTGCGCGGACCGGGACAGCGTCCCCTGATTCAGGTGCTGGACCACGAGATTGTGCACGTGCTGCTGGGGCGTGTGTTCGCTCCCAATCGGCCTCCGCGGTGGCTGCAAGAGGGGGTCGCCCAGGTTGAATCGGGCGAGTACGAGCCGAACAACGTCATTCGCATGAGGCGTGGTGCCATCGGCGGTGGACTGCACTCTCTGCGGGCCTTGAGCTTTGGATTTCCCGAAGACCCCCGCCGCGCTGACCTCGCCTACGCACAATCCGCCGATTTCATCGTCTTCCTCAAGCATGAATACGGTGAGGACACTGTTCGGACCTTGGTTCGTGAGATGGCCAATGGCGGCAACATCGATCGCGCCGTGCGCCGCGCAACCGGAGACTTCCTCGAGGACGTCGAAGTCGAGTGGATGCGGCGATTTGATGACGGATTGCCGTTGTGGGTCACCCTTGCAGGCGACATGGACGCGTGGTGGTTCGGATTGGGCGTCGCGGGCTTCTTTGGCTTGATCATCGCTCGCCGGCGTCTGCGCAAGCGCATGCGGGACTACGCCGCCGAAGAGGCGCGGCAAGATGCCCTGCTGGCCGCACTGCTCGGACGCCCAGTCTCTGGACGTTCGGGAGATTCCAGGCGACACTGAGCCATGATCCTGCTTTTGTCAGCGCTGGCGCTGGCCCACGGTCCGAGCGATTGCCCGCCAGTCCAAAATCTGCTGGGAATGGCGTACAAAGGGGCGATTGCTGAGCCACTGCAGAAGTGTTTGGAGGGCGGAGAGCTGAGCTCGCCCGAGGGGCGCATGCGGCGTTGGGCGGCCTGGAGGCATGGCCTGTGGACCGCGGGTTGGACCCCCGAACTCTCCGACGAGCTCGATGCTCTGCTGGCGACGACCACCAGTGCCGAGAGGGCCCTCGAGGCCGGCGAGGCGCTGGCCACTGACCACGCCGACGCCGCAGCACGTCCGCGAGCTCGGGCCCATGAGCTGCTGGCTGCTTCTCCGTGGTCGGTCATCTGGGTTGGGAACCGAGATCGCCTTGCTGCGCTCGACAAGAGCCTCGGCGCGCCGAATGCCCCACTGCCCGCTCCCGGAGTTCCCACAGCCGCACAGCTTGCGCAGTGTCGGGACCTGGGGAGGTTGTGGAGCCGCGCCATCTTCGGCGGGGTGTACGCCACCGACCGCGACTGCGTGGTGCGTCTTGCCGGGGTTCTGGAGGGCGATGCCCGAGACCGCAGCTGCGAGTTGGCCCTGGTGCTCGCCGCCAGACATCCCGACGCTGAACAGGGTCGTCTGGTCGCCCAGCGGGTCGCCGAGCTGCAACTGCGGTAGTCTCTCGCCGGATAGGAGACTGAATGCATCGAGTCTGGCTCGCAGTGCTCATCGCGACGATGGTCGGCTGCGAAGAGATCGACAGTTCCGGAGACGTGTTCACCCCTCGTGTGGTGGCTGGCGGCTCTAGCGCGCCGCCCGCAGCGGATGTGGCGTTCGACACCGATGGCGGCTTCGACTTTGACGCCGAAGACCGGGACGCTGAACCCACCGACGAGGAAGCGGCAGCTGACTTGGACAAGGTCCTGCGCGAGTACGGCCTCGGCCAGGACTCGACCCCTGCGGTCGCCGAGGCTGCTCCGGTGGTGGCTGCTGTGCCGGCGGACATCCCCGTGGCATTGCCGTCTGCACCGGTCGCCGCACCCTGGCAGCCCGGCGTTCCCGTCGGAGGCAGCTGGGGAGCTCACTTGATCAGTACGACTGCCACTGCTCAACCACCGATTGCGGTGCTCGGACTGTCGGACGGTTCGACGCTGACTGTGCAGCCTGGCGACTTGCTGCCCGAGCCGGGAATCATTGTTCTGGCTGTGGGTCACAACGCCATCCACATCGCCGAGGTCATTCCGACCGGCGACCGCGCTCGCGTCGAGACCCGGACGCTGACGGCACTGCACCCAAGTACGCCGGCGGCGCTCGCTGGCCCCTGAAATAGGTAGTTCTTGCCGATCGGCCTTGCGGTGAGGGACTCTGTCGACGATGACTCCGCTATTGCCGCTGCTTGCGGTCCTTGCAGGCTGCTTAAACATCTCCGATACCGAGGCGGACAACGCCGGCGATCGAGATGAGGATGGGTTCGTCGCGCTAGAGGCGGGCGGGGACGACTGCGACGATGCCGATGCTGCTGTGTTTCCCGGCGCCGTCGAGACCTGCAATGGCACCGACGATGACTGTGATGGGCGCACCGACAATGACGCGCTCGACGGCACGACGTGGTTTGCAGACATCGATGGCGATGGCTTTGGTGGCAACGGAGACAGGACGGTCACCTGTGCTGCGGCGCCTCCCGACGGCTACCGTTCCGATTCCGACGATTGCGATGACTTTGATGTCAGCGTGCATCCCGGAGCGACCGACGTGTGCAACGAGGGTGTCGACGACGACTGCGACGGGGATGTCGATGAAGACGGACCGGTCTGGTACCGAGACGCAGACGCCGATGGATTTGGCGATGCTGATGCCAGCGTTGTCGCGTGTCAGATGCCTCCAGGCCACATCGACAACGCCGATGACTGTGATGACGCAGACGACGACGTGCGCCCAGGTGGCATCGAACTCTGCAATCTGATCGACGATGACTGCGACGGGCAGCTGGACCAGGAGCCCGTCGATGGCTGGACGTACTTCCGGGACTCCGATGGCGATGGCTACGGTGACGAGACCGTGTCCACAGTCGCCTGCGACTTGCCGACGGGTCATTCCGTGGCATCGACAGACTGCGACGACACCGATGAACTGGTGCACCCAGCAGCAGATGAGGTCTGCAATGACCACGTCGACAACGATTGCGACGGGGGTCGGGGCGCCTGCATTCCCGAAGCCGAAGTGGCGCTGGGCTTGACCGATTCCGATGCCTTCTGGGGCGAGTCAGGGGACCGCTTGGGGTGGGGGCTTGCTGGCCAGTTTGACTTCGACGGAGACGGTCAGCTCGATCTAGCCATCGGAGCAATGGGCATTGATGGCGGAGACCTCGATGCCGGCGTTGCCTACGTGTTCGCGGGTCCAATCACAGCGGCTCAACCGATCGATGACGCCATCGCTGTCATCGAAGGAGACGCCCAAGGGCTGCAGATGGGTCGAGTTCTCGGCAGCCCAGGCGATGTCGATGGCGATGCGCTCGATGAGCTCGCGATCGCGTCGGCCAGTGCCTACGAGGGTGGTCCCCAGTCTGGCGCGGTCTTCGTGTTCTCTGGCGGAGCGACGGGAGCTCAGTCTGTGGACTCCGCGCGCGCTGTTGTGCTCGGCGCCGAAGGCGCTCGGCTGGGCCAGCAGCTGGCCTGGGGTGATCTCGACAATGACGGCGTCGTGGACCTGTTGATCGGCGCACCGGGTGACAGCTCCGGCGAACCTGCCGCGGGCGCCGCGTGGGTGGTGTCTGCCGACATCGTTGGCACAACAACGGCTTCAGACGCGGGCTTTGCCCTGCTTGGCGAGACGAGCGCTCAAGGTGCAGGAGCCGTTGTCGCGGTCGGAGATGTCGATGGCGATGGCTTGGCCGACGCGGTCATCGGTGCGCCCGAGAGCCGACGCAGCGGGACCGAAAGCGGCTCGGTCTATATGGCCCGAGGGCCGCTCGCTGCGTCCTCCCTCGCCGATGCGGCGGTGGCCATCGATGGCACGCCTGGTGCTGCCCTGGGAAGCGCAGCCGCTGTGGTCGGAGACATCGACGGCGATGGCTTGGACGACGTCGCGATCGGCGCGCCTTGGGCTCAACAAACGATCGATGGCTCGCCAGTCGGCATGGTCTATGTGGTCCTCGGCGGCATGGCGGACGGCGATGCGCTCATCACTGACATTGCGGCAGGCTGGTCGACGGGCAATGTCGATGGCGGCCTCGTTGGAGCCGACATCAGTGCGGTAGGAGATCTCGATGATGATGGGCGGGCGGACTGGGTGGTCAGTGGAACGATGGACCTGGCCACCGGAACCCAACCCGAGTGCGCGGCGTGGTTGATGACAGAACACGTCCTGGGAGCCCACTCGTTGGTCGACGTCGCCGCGAGTCGAATGGCCCGCAATCCCGAAGACCGATGCGGAACTCGCGCGGTGGCTCTTGGAGACGTGAATGGCGATGGCATCGGCGATGCCGCCCTTTCCTGTTCGAGCGCCTCGGATGCCGATCGCTACGACTCGGGGGCTGTGTGGTTGTTGATGGGCATCGGGCTATAGATTGCGCCCTTGCGTACCCTGCTGCTGCCGCTGTTCCCGCTCGCCTTGTCGCTGCTGACAAGCTGTCTGTACATCAGCGACGCGGACATGGCGGACCGCCTCGACGTCGATGACGACGGTTGGGCAACCGACGAGGTAGCCGGAGGACGCGATTGCGACGACAACGACCCTTCGGTTCACCCGCGTGCCGTTGAGCAGTGCGGCGACAAGGATGACGATTGTGACGGCGAGCTGCATGTCGACGAGATCGACCACGATGAGGATGGCACGTCTGCGTGCAATGGCGACTGCGACGATGCCGACCCGCTCATTGGACCCCATGCACAGGAAGTCTGCGACTTTGACGACCTCGACGAGGACTGCAATGGGTTGGCCGAGGACGACGACGTCGAGGTCAGCGGTGGGTTTTCCTTCTTTCCCGATGTCGACGGCGACACGTTCGGCGACCACGACAATCCCGGCGTGGCCTTCTGTGACCCGCCTGCGGGGTGGGTTGCCTTGGCTGGGGATTGCGACGACTCCGATGCGCAGACAAACCCGCTGATGCCAGAACGATGCGATGACGCCGACGCCGATGAAGACTGCAACGGGCTGGCCGATGACGAGGACTTTGAGGCCGAAGGACAGTTCGAGGCGTGGCCGGACGCCGATTCCGACGGTATCGGTGATCCGGGTTCATCCTCACAGATGTGGTGTGAGCCGCCTGCAGACTGGACCACGACCCCGCCTACTTGACGCTCCGTGCCGTTTTCGGCAGTGATCCGGGAACCTTATTGGTGTAACGTTCATACAGTAGACCTAGAGGAATGCATGGCTGATCTTCGCCCCCGCTATTGGACAATGGGCTCTTCGTTGCTGGCCGCCGCACTGATGTGCGTGGGCACGCCGGCTCTGGCGCAAGAGGGTGGAGACACCCCTGAACCCGCCAAAGAAGAGGCTCCAGCCGAAGCGGCGAAAGAGGAAGCTCCCGCTGAAGAGGCCAAAGAAGAGGCTCCGGCCGAAGCGGCGAAAGAGGAAGCTCCCGCTGAAGAGGCCAAAGAAGAGGCTCCGGCTGGCGACGCCCCAGCTGAAGAGGCCGAACAAGACGCCCCGCCAGAGAAGGCCAAAGAAGAGCCCGCCGAAGCCGAGGAAGCTCCCGCTGAAGAAGCCCCAGCGGACGCCGAGGGAACGGCCTGCGAACCGACCACCACGGCCGATATTCGGTCTGCCCTCGAACAGGCACAGTCCAAGTTCTCGGCTCTCGATGTCGACGGCTTCAAGGGCGCCACTGCGCAGGCCCATGATGACCTTCCATGCTTGACCGACAAATTCACCCGCAATCTCGCGGCGGAATACCACCGCTTTGCAGGTCTGCGGTCTTTCGTCGAGAAGGACCCAGTCAACTCGACGCTGTCCTTTGCGGCAGCGCGAACCATCGAGCCGGCGTACCGATTCCCAGAGTCTTTCGTGCCCCCCGGAAACCCTGTGCTTTCGGAGTACGAGGCCATCGACCTCGAAGCCGGCGAGTTTGAAACAGTCGGCGAGCCCAAAGAGGGTCGAATTGAGTTTGACGGCCGCGAGGCCCTAGAGCGGCCCATGTCTTGGCCGACCCTGGTTCAGCTGTTCAACGATGACGGATCGGTCCGCTTCACGGGCTACCTCGCACCAGGAGACACGCTGCCTGCATACGACGCCAAGCCACTGGTTGATCCGGACGGCGGCGGCGGACCCAACATCGCGCTGCTCGGTGGCGGTGCCGGTGGGCTCCTGCTTTCAGGCGTGTTCTACGGTGTCGCTTCGAGCGCACACACCAAGTACACCTCGGACGCCACGGCATACGACGAGCTGGACTCCCTGCGGGGCACCATCAACTCGATGCAGACCGCATCCATTGCCGCTGGAGTGGTCGGCCTTGGCCTCGCTGGCGGGTCTTTCGTCCTGGGAGCGCGCTAAGCACCGATGTCACTCGAGCCCGGCCGCGAAGTAGAGCGCTACGTCGTGCAAGGCCTTCTTGGTGAAGGCGGCATGGCAGAGGTCTATCGAGTGCGGCACGGGACGCTTGGCACGCACCACGCGCTCAAGGTGTTGACCATTAGTTCGCGCACCGTGCGCGAGCGCCTCATTCAGGAAGGGCGGCTGCAGGCGACGCTTCGCCACCCAAACATCGTCGCGGTGACCGATGTCATCACGGTTGATGGCGCTCCGGGCCTGCTCATGGAGTTCATCGAGGGTCCGGCCCTCGATACGTGGCTGCTGTCCTACCGACCAACCCTCGAAGAGGCGCTGACAGTGTTCTCGGGCATCCTCGCGGGAGTGCGTTCAGCCCACAACAAGGGGCTCATCCACCGCGATCTAAAGCCCGCCAATGTCCTGATGCACATCGAAGATGGCTCGGTTGTGCCCAAGGTCGCCGACTTCGGGCTCGCCAAGGCCGTCGAGGGCGATGGCGGCATGGCCAAGACCAAGTCGGGCACGACGATGGGCACGCCTGCCTACATGCCACCCGAGCAGATTCGCGACGCCAGCAAGGTCGACAAGCGCGCTGACATCTTTGCGCTGGGCTGCATTCTGTACGAGCTCGTGTGCGGCCGGCAGACCCACCAGGGCGACGACATCATCACGCTCTTCAATGCGATTGCCGATGCCAAGTACCCGGCGCCTCGCGAGTTGGTGCCCGACCTGCCGCCCCACGTCGAGGACGCCATCTTGGGCGCCCTTGAGCTCGACGCCGAGCAGAGAATCGCCGACTGCAAAGCGTTCCAAGAGCTGCTCGAGCGGCCCGAGGGCAGCGATGTGCGCATTCCGATGCCGACCATTCTTCCCGAGGACGGACCTGGCGCCGAAGCCGCTCGCAGCATGGTGTCGATGGCGTCGTTCGAGGACGTTCCGGCCTCGACCAGCACCGCTCCCTCCAGCCAGACCTGGATTGGCGATCCCGCCTCCGATGGTGGCGTGCCGTCCAAGCACGCTGAAGTGCCGTCCATGCTCGACAGCAAGGACACCTTCGGGCGCGAGCAAACAAGCGAGTTCCAGACCGAGCTGACTCAGCTGCGCCGCCAAAACATGATGATGATGGGGGGCACCATGTTCGGCCTCACCGCTGTGGTCATTGTGGCGCTGACGGGCATTGCCATCGCCATCGTGATTGCCCTCGGTTCAGGCGATGAGACGACGGTTGCCGAAGTCGAGACCCCTGTCGAGACGCCGGTCGACAAGACGCCTCCAGACCCAAAAAAGCCCGAGGTCAAAGAGCCTGAGGTCAAAGAGCCCGAGGTCAAAGAGCCCGAGGTCAAAGAGCCCGAGGTCAAAGAGCCCGTCAAGAAGACGCCGACCAAGAAGACCCCGGTCAAGAAGACCCCGGTCAAGAAGGTCGTCGAGGTCGAGCCCGAGATCAAGAAGCCTCCTCCTCCTCCTCCGCCCCCTGTCGAGACTGTGCCAGATCCGCCCGCCCCCGCCGGAGGCTCCATCGTGCTGTCGGGTGACGCGCGCATGGTCATGCTCGAGGGCAAGGCCGGCAAGTTCAAGACCAACGAGTTCGTGCCACCGGGGCGCTACGACATCAAGGCCTGGTTTGGGGCTCCGCAGCCCGTCTCTGCTGGCTCGGTGACCATCAGCGATGGCGATGTCGTGAAGCTGAAGTGCATCAGCCTCATGGCCCAGTGCGTCAAGCAGTAGGAGCTACGGCGCCGTCAGCGTGAAGTTGTCGTAGGTGACGCCCGCGTCGGTGTCGAAGGCATAGGCGCCGACACGACCGGGTCCGAGTGGAGCGGCTCCCGGCAGCGTGCTGGTCAGCGTTGGAGCGCCGTCGATGAGCACGGTGATGTCGTTGCTTCGGACCTCGACCTTGAAGTTTGTGAACACGCCCGCTGTGGCGGTCGGCACGCCGCCGTTGGTGCTGTCCAGCATGCTGCAGCTCGCCGCCACACATCGAATCAGGTCGATGCTGGATTGGCCGCCGTAGCGCGAGTAGCTGCCTTCGGGGTTGTCCCAGCGGACCAGGATGAAGTTGCTGGTGTCCTGGTAGTCAAAGAAGATGCCGGCCACGTCGTTGTTGGTGCCTGCTGCCCGGATGTCTGCGTTGACATCAAACTCGTAGCTGACTCCTGCATCGGGGCTGAAGGCCACTGTGTGGGCGGAGTTGCTCTGTTCGGTCAGGGTGCCACCGCTGATGAACCAGTTCTCGGGGTTCGCCGGGACGCCAGGCTGGGGGAAGCCGAGCGGACTCGAGCCACAGCATGGGAAGGCGGCGCCGCCGGCGAACTCGGCCACCGACCAACCAAAGGAGGCGAAGGTCGACGAGTCGCCGTTGCCGGCGGAGTCAAAGTCCCAGTCGTAGATGCTGACGTCGATGCAGTTGTCGAAGCCGTCGCCATCGCTGTCAATGCCTGACAGGTCGGCGGTGCCATCGCAGTCGTTGTCCAGGCCGTCGCCGCAGATCTCAGTGCCCAGCGGATTGACAGTGCCGTCGCTGTCCAGGCAGTCGGTGTCGTCACCCACAAAGCCGGTGGGGACGTTGCAAGCGACCGTGGTGGTCGCGGCATCGCCGAAGCCATCGCCGTCGCCATCGGCGTACCAGGTCAGCGCATCGGCAGCGGTCGGCTCGTCGACGTCCCCGTCGCAGTTGTTGTCGACGGTGTCGCAGAACTCGGTGGCCAGTGGGTTGACGCCGGCGCTGGCGTCGTCGCAGTCGGTGTTGTTGGAGACAAAGCGCGCTGGAGCACTGCAGCGGCGGCGCTGATTGAGTGGATTGCCGAAGCCGTCCCCGTCGCCATCGAAGTAGAACAGCGTGCCGTCTGATGCCCAGCCCTCGTCGGTGAAGCCATCGCAGTCGTTGTCGAGTCCGTCGCACTGTTCAGGCGTGTTGCCCGGGAACATCGTTGGTTCGGAGTCGTTGCAGTCGGTGTTGTCCGCTACGTAGCCCGCGGG
>CAYYHT010000276.1:0-9355 GCA_964471355.1 uncultured Enterobacteriaceae bacterium | reverse complement strand
CATCAGGCGCGCTCGACAAGTGGATCGTCACCTTCTTGCGCGACCCTCGAGACCTCAAGGTCGTCAAATTCGCCGCATTTGCTTCCATCGCGGTGATTCCGTTCGCCATCACGTTCTTCTTGTGGGACTTCCCGCTGTGGATGGCCCTGCCCTACTGGGCCATCGTGGGCTCACTCGCAGACAGAGTGGGCTTGACCATTCATGTGCTGATCCACAACCCGCTCTTCAAGTCCAAGCTGCTCGAGCAGTACATTCCCGGCTTCATGTGCCTGTTCTTTGGACACACGCCGCACACCTTCTACATCCACCACGTGGGCATGCATCACGTCGAGAGCAACATGCTCGACGACACGTCGACCACCGTCCCATTCCAGCGCGACAGCATTCGGGACTTCCTCTACTACTGGATGCGCTTCATGTTTGTCGGCCACTACGACCTGGGCTCGTACCACTACCGACGCAACCGCATGAAGCTGCTTCGTACGTTCTTTATCGTTGAATTCTCACACCACGCTGCGGTCCTGGCCCTGTTCCTGTGGAAGCCCGCGGCTGCCGTCATCGTGTTCATCGGACCCATCCTCGTCATGCGCTACGCCATGATGGCGGGCAACTGGGCCCAGCACGCCTTCGTCGACGCCGACGATCCGGACAACGAGTACAAGAAGAGCATCAACCTCATCCACGCTCGCCACAACCGACGCTGCTGGAATGACGGGTACCACATCGTGCATCACATCCACCCGACCATGCACTGGTCCGAGATGCCCGCCTGGTTCGAAGCCAACAAAGAGACCTTCATCAAAGAGGGCGCCATCGTGTTCAGCGGAATCAAGGGCTACCAGGAGGTCTGGATGCTGCTGATGACCCACAACTACGACCGCCTGGCTCGCCACTATGTCCAGCTCGGGCCGAACAAGCTCAGCCACGACGAGGTTGTTGCGTTCCTCAAGTCGCGCACGCGAGCTATCAAGCCATCGACAGTCAAGGGCACCCTCGCCGCAGCCTAGGCTGCTAAGCCTGCCTAGAACGACGAAGGCCACCGACTTTCGCCGGTGGCCTCAGAAGGTGAATGGTCGGGGCGACTGGATTCGAACCAGCGACCACCAGACCCCCAGTCTGGTGCGCTACCAGACTGCGCTACGCCCCGTCCAATTAGCCCCACCCGGGTAACAGCCCCAGATGGCGGCGCCAAGCCTTACTCGACGGACTGTGCCGTATTTGTGCCGCGGTCGGCAAATCGGCGTCGGGCCTCGCCAATGCGGGTGCGCAAGCTCTCGATGCGGCGGCGGGCCTCGGCCAAACGACTGGTGTCACCAGCACTGGGTGCACTCGAAGCGCCATCAGACTCCTCGGCGAGGGACTTGCGGGCACCGGCGATGGTGAATCCTTCTTCGTGCAGCAGCTTGCGAATCTTCAAGAACGCGGCAATGTCGCGGCGCCGATACATGCGCTGGCCCGACGGCGACCGATGCGGACGCATCTTGAACTCGCTCTCCCAGTACCGCAGCACATGAGGTTCGACGCCGACGAGTTCACTGACTTCTCCGATGCGGAAGAACAGCTTGTCAGGCACGCCTTGGTCAGGAGTGAGTCCGTCTTCGTCAGCGGTCATGAGGTCTCCGTCGGACTGAGGGCGGTGGTCAGCGCCGCTCTAAGAGCTGGTGCCGTGCGAAAGGCGACCGTATTGCGTGCGGGCAGTGTCAGCGAGGCACCCGTCTGAGGATTGCGCCCCGTGCGTTCATGTTGCCGTTGTACCTCGAACCTGCCGAACCGCGAAAACTTGAGATTTTCGCCGCGACCGAGCGCCTCGATGGCAATGCTAAATGCCTCGTCGACCAGGCCAATCGCCTCTTCTTTGGTGAACCCGAGATCTCGAACGTCCTCGACCAACTCGGCGCGGCCCTTGGTGCCAACGCTGTGGTGGTCGTATGGCTTGGGCTTCACTGGATGCTCGCCGTATCGCTGACACTGTCCGCGGCGACTTCTCGGTACAGGCCGATGCCAAACGAGTCCGTACGGACCTCACCTTCGACCCCGGACGAGGTCAACGTGAGAATCCACAGACCCGGGTCGGCCAGGTCTTGGACCAAATCCAGTTTCTCGAGCCCGCGGTCGCTCTGCGCTTCTACGCGCACACGACCAACAGTGTCCTGAAATTCATCGACGACGACGACCGTGACCACATGGTCCGTGCCGATCGGTCCAGAACCCGGCGACACCGCCACGGAGCCCACAGACACCGCGCCGGTATTGCTGAACAATTCGGACTCGACGTCGTCACCGAGCTCGTCACCAGACGTGACTTCCACCGTTATCGCATCGCCATTGGCGTTGAACCTCTCCCACGCCGTCAGGTCCGTCTCGCAGGACGGGATCTGGAGGGCGAAGAGGGTCAGGATTGCGAACACAGGCGAAACTCAGCCGAGTGCAGCCTTGGCCGCGTCGACAATCTTGGTGAATGCCTCGGGCTCGCGTACAGCGAGGTCAGACAGCATCTTGCGGTTCAGATCGATGCCAGCGAGCTTGAGTCCATGAATGAACCGGCTGTAGGACAGACCATTGGCGCGGGCGGCGGCGTTGATACGCACCGTCCAGAGCCGACGAAACTGCCGCTTGCGCTGCTTGCGGCCGACGTAGGCATACGCCTCGGCGCGCATGACAGACTGCATGGCCTGGCGAGTGTTCTTGCGGGCCCCGAAGAAGCCTTTTGAGCGCTTGCGCAGCTCGTGCTTCCGGGTCTTGCGAATTTGAGCGCGCTTGATGCGTGCCATAGGTCACCTCTCTTCGGACCGCGTCCCGTCCTTGCGGAGGTAGCGGCGGGGTGTGTTGAAGTCCTTAGGACTTCGGATTGAGCAGGCGCACGATGCGCTTGGCGTCGCACGGCTTCATGATGCCGGTCTTGACCAGGCCCTTCTTCGTAGTCTTCGACGGAACCGAAAGGTTGTGCTGAAGACCTTGATGCTTGAACTTGATCTTGCCCGAACCCGTCTTGGAGAAGCGCTTGGCGGCTCCGCGGTGGGTTTTCATCTTTGACTTGGGCATAGGAACTCCTCGAACCGGCCGCGATTAAGGCGCCCGACGCTCGATGGCAAGCCTAACGACCTGCCTATTCTTTGGCGGTGGCTGCGGCAGCGGGCTCTTTGGCAGTCTCTTCGCCGGTTTTCTCGGCGGTGTCGTCTGCGGCGGCTTCGGCCGAATCATCTGCAGTCGCCGCTGCAGCTTCGTCGGGAGCGGCTTGGTCGGATGCAGCTGCTGCGGCCTCGTCGGGAGCGGCAGCGGCAGCGGCGGCGGCGGCCTCGTCGGCGGCAATTTCATGCTTGGATTTCTTGACCGGCTTTGGCTGCGGCCTGCGCAGTGGAGCCAGGATCATGAACATCTGCCGACCTTCCATGCGGGGCATGGCTTCAATCTGACCGAGGTCTTTGGCGGCATCGGCGATGGCCAAGCACTGGTCGGAACCGATGTTCCGGTGAGCGAGCTCGCGGCCGCGGAAGCGCACCGTGACCTTCACCTTGGCGCCTTCCTCGAGGAACTTGCGCGTGTGCCGCACCTTCACGGCCATGTCGTGACCATCGGTCTTTGGACGGACCTTGATCTCCTTCATTTGCACGTGCATCTGCTTCTTGCGACTGGCGTTGTCGCGCTTCTTCTTTTCGTACTTCATCCGACCGTAATCGGCGATTTTGCAAACGGGAGGACGTCCCTGTGCGGAGGGGGCGACTTCGACAAGATCGAGTCCCCGTTCCTCGGCGAGGCGAATCGCGTCTTCTGTCATGAACTCGCCGAGCCGAGCGCCCGCCTCGTCGATGACCAATACGCGCGGAGAGCGGATTCGACGGTTAAAACGGGGTTCATCATCGGTGGGCCGCTCAAAACGGCGGCGCGGTCTTCTTCGCAACTAGGCTCCAGGCACGGTGAACAGAAGTGGCAGACAATGGGCTCTGCAATCCCTGATGTCAAGAGGCAAACAAAGAACCGGCCGGATTGCTCCGACCGGTTCGGGTGTATCGCTGGTTGGCCTGCGCGGATTTGAACCGCGGACCCTCGCCGTGTCAGGACGATGCTCTCCCACTGAGCTACAGGCCAACAACGTGAGCGGGGTAATGCCGACGCGAAATGGTGTCAACGGCATTCGGCGTCGATGGCCGCAATCACGCATTCACTCACTGCCCGCCAGGCTTGGGCCGGAGTCGGTGCATCGCCGCGTTCAATGGCCACAGTCGTCACCCCACCATCGGTGATTCCGCATGGCGTGAACCATTCATAAGCGTCGAGAGAGGGCGTCAGATTCAGGGCGAAGCCGTGCATCGACACACCCCTGCGAAAGTGCATGCCGACCGCGCAGAGCTTGTTCTTGCCCACCCATACGCCGGGGTAGCCGGACCGCCGATGGGCCTCGATCCCTGCACCATGCAGCCAGTCGATGATTCCCGCTTCGACGGCACAGACCAGCTCCCTCACCTTGAGTCCGCGGCGAGGCAGGTCGAGCATCAGGTAGCCCACAAGCTGTCCAGGACCGTGCCAAGTGGCCAGTCCCCCACGCTCAGTGTGGTGCGAATCGATGCCCCGATCGGCCAAGACCGCCGCACTCGGCAGGTCATCGACCGCGCGACGCCCGGTCGTGATGACTGAATCATGCTCGAGCAACCAGAAGGCCTCGTCCGCACGGCCGGCAATGATGGCGTCGCGGCGTAGGTTCTGCAGCTCCCAGGCCCAGTGGTAGCGAATGCGCCCCTGCCAGACCGGAGTCATGGGTCGACCACGATCACGACAGTTCCCTGCCCCACTGCTCGACTGCCTTTGAGACCGGTGCGGTACTCAATGCTGCTCTCGCGGGTCAACACAACGTCGGCCCCGCGAACTTCCATGGCGCTGACGATGAGCGGTACTTTGCCGGCACGGAATGCCGCAGCGGGATGCGCCGGGTCGGGCACGTAAATGACAGGAATGGCGTTGGTGGCGCTGTCCTTCCACACCAACCCGTCATGCAGCACGGTCTCGCCGTCCGATGCGAGAATCCGAGGCGCAAACGCCCGCTGCACGTTGAGGCCACGAGCCAGGACCACTACCCCGGTGTGTCGCCCCTGCGGCACGTCGACCGGCGCTGCCGTGGATGCTTGGTCCAATAGCCAGGGTTTGAGCACCTCTCCGATCTTCAGCTCGCCATGCAGCTCGATTCGGCCACTGGTGAAGTAGCGGCTCTCGGTCACAGCCCAATGCGTCTCGCGCCGAGCAATTTTCTGTCCGATTTCGGGGTCGGTGCGTAGCTCTTGGACCGTTTGTTCCCCCTGAACAAGCACCGTGCCCACCGCTCGGCGCATCTTGTCGCCAATGGGCCGGCGAGCGCTGGTTTCGACCACCTTTCGGCTGCTGTCGACCCCGCTGGGGGTGGCCGAGCTGGTCACTTCAACGCGCATCGAGGTCCAGTTGATGACCGCCCCATTCTCGATGGACTCACGCAGGTCCTGGGGGTCGCCGGCGAGTGCTGCGCCGGCGAGCAGCAATACAAGACAGGTCATTGCAGCCTGACCGCCCCGGCACGCCCTAGGAACGTCCGCACCGCCTCTTCCGTCGCGGTGCCAGGGTCGACCTTCATGGGCAGGCCCAGCATCAGCTCGTACTCATCGTCGACATTCAAGCGAATCATCGCCTCGCAGTTGCCGCGTTGTTCTTCAAGAATCGCTTTGAGATCTGCGGCACGACGGCCCTTCAGGTCCTCGATTCGCGCCGAGATGGTCACCACACTGATGCGTGTGCTTCGCAAGTCTGTGAGGCTCTGAGCGGTGGTTCCCTTCAGCTCGGGCCCGTCGGCACCAAAGGCCAGCTTCGCTTCGATGAGCACGGGCTCGTCGCCCTTCAAGGCCGCCTGCGACCGCGCCCAGGGCTCGGGAAAGAAGACCGCCTCGATGCCCCCTGTTGCGTCCTCAAGCTGCACGATGGCCATGCGATCTCCGCGGCGGGTGCGAGTGGCACGCACCTCTGTGGTGACCGCCAAGATCTTGACCGTGGAGCCCTGCCGGCGTTCCGTCAATTCCGAGATGTGGCAGTCCGCCCACTTGCCCACGTCCCACTCATAGGCCTGCATCGGGTGGCCCGTCAGGTACAGACCCAAGACCTCTTTCTCGGCGGCAAGCCGACCAATGAGCGACCACTCCAACACCTCGGTGAACCGGAAGTCAGGCGGTCGTGATGCCGGCGCCAGCATCGCAAATAGGCCAACTTGGCCGGCAGCCTTGTCTTCCTGGGCGCGCTGTCCGGACGACATGGCCGCCTCAAGACCGTGCATCAGGCTGGCGCGAGACACATCGCTGTAGTCAAAGGCCCCCGACTTCACGAGCGCCTCGACGACGCGTCGGTTCACCTTCGAAAAGTCGACCTCTTGGAAGAACTCGAACGGCGTATCGAAGCGGCCGCCCATGCGGTCGCGAGCCTCGATGATGGCCTCGATGGCTCCTCGACCGATGCCCTTGACGGCGGCCATTCCATACCGAATGAACCCGTCCTCTTCGAGGTCATGAGGCGGGACAAAGAAGTCGTAGACAGACTCGTTGACGCAGACCGGCTTGACCACGATGCCGTGTCGCCGACAATCCTGGATGTAGTTGAGCACCTTCTCGGTGTTGCCCGCCTCGATCGTCATCAACGCGGCCATGTACTCGGACCGGTAGTTCGCCTTGAGATAGGCCGTTTGGTAGCTGATGACCCCGTACGCGGCAGAGTGGGACTTGTTGAAGCCGTAGGCCGCGAACTTGGCCAGCAGCTCGAAGATGTCGACGGCCTTGCGCTCGTCAATGCCATTGGCGATGGAGCCAGACACAAAGCGTGCCTTTTGCTTGTCCATCTCCTCTTTCTTCTTCTTGCCCATTGCCCGGCGCAGCAGGTCTGCTTCACCCAGGCTGTACCCGGCCATCACCTGAGCGATCTGCATGACCTGCTCTTGGTAGACGATGGTGCCGTAGGTGCTGATCAAGATGGGCTCGAGCATCGGCAGCGGATACTCGACCTTCTTGCGACCGTGCTTGCGGTCCACGAAGTCGTCGGTCATGCCACTGGACAACGGACCGGGCCTGTACAGCGCCACAAGAGCGACAATGTCGTCGAGCACGGTGGGCTTGAGCCGAGTCAGCAGGTCGCGCATGCCGCTGGACTCGAGCTGGAAGATGCCGAGTGCGTCGCCATCTTGCAGCAGCGTGAAGGTCTTGGGGTCGTCGAAGGGAATCTTCGACATGTCGATCAGCACGCCGTGGTTGCGCTGCACGGCCTTGATGGCATCTCGAATCTGGTCCAGGGTCTTGAGGCCCAGGAAGTCGAACTTGATGAGGCCGATGCCCTCGGCGCTCTTCATGTCGTACTGAACCACCGGGCCGCCCTCGGGCCCCTCTCGGTAGAGCGGTGCGTACTTGACCAGGGGCTGGTCGCCAATGACAACGCCGGCAGCATGCACACCCGTTTGCCGATTCATGCCCTCGACACGCATGGCCAGGTCGATGACGCGGCGAACCTTGGGATCGCCGTCGCGCAGGTCCCGCAGCATGTCCACCTGATCGAGGGCGTCACTCAGGGTTGTGCCTAGGGCGTCCGGAATCAGCTTGGCGATGCGGTCGGCTTCGGGAAAGTTGAGGCCCAACACGCGCGCCACATCACGAACCGCCGCCTTTGCTTTGAGCGTGCCGTAGGTGATGATCTGCGAGACAAGCTCGGTGCCGTATTTGTCCCGCACGTGGGCAATGGCCTCTTCGCGGCGGTCCTGGCAGAAGTCGACGTCGATATCGGGCATCGACACGCGCGCCGGATTCAGGAAGCGCTCGAACAGCAGGTCGAATCGAATCGGGTCGATGTCGGTGATGCGCATGGCATAGGCCACCAGCGACCCCGCCGCGGAGCCGCGCCCCGGCCCAACCGGAATCTCGTTGTCTTTGGACCAGTTGATGAACTCGGCGACGATCAGCAGGTAGGCGGGAAATCCCATGCCGACAATGATGTCGATCTCGACCCGCAGGCGGTCCCAGTACTCGCGGTGCTTGTCGGCGGGAATCCGCTGCTGTTCGAGTCGAAGTTCGAGCCCTCGCGTTGAGTACCAGTCGATGTAGCCATTGATGCTGCCAGCACCGGGCACAAAGTCGGCCATCTCGCCCTTGTCGGGGTCGGCCATCTCGTAGTCGCGCGGTGGTGGAAAGGCCTTGTAGAAGTACTTCCAGTTCTCTTCGGTGTCTGGCTGAGTGCCGTCGTCATTGACGTCGGGCGGCGTGGTCGCGGGAAAGTGGTAGCCGTCGCTGCCCACAACCAGCGGCAGGTCGTAGTTGCACCGCTTGGCGATCTCGTTGGTGCGGGACACCGCGAGCTCGTCGTTCGGAAACAGCTCGCGAATCTCGGCTTCGGTCTTGAGCCAGGCCTGGTCGGTGGGCGCGACCATGCGGCGCGGGTCTTTGAGCGAACAGCCGAGGGCAATGGCGTTGAGGGTCTCGTGGACCGCCGAGTCCTCGGCGCTCGCGTAGTGAACAGCGTTGGTGACCACTGTGGCCCGCCTGTGCTCGGCCGACAGACTGCGTGCCAGCTCGTTCACTTCTTGTTGGCCGTCGAGACCGTGGTCCTGCAGCTCGATAAACAGCTGATCGGGACCGAGTGCTGCAGACAGCGCGGCAAATTGCTCGCGCCCTCGGTCGGGCTTGCCCTTGAGCACCGCCCGGCCAAAGCAGCCCTTGCGGCCACCGGTCAGGAAAATAAGGCCCTCGCGGTACTCGGCCAGCAGCTTCAGGTCGACACGCGGCTTGTATTGCATGCCATCAAAGATGGCCAAAGTGACCAGTGCACACAGGTTTTCGTAGCCCTGGTCATTCTCGATCAGCGCGATGATCTGGTAGCCACTGTCCACTTGTTCGCCGGGTACGTTCTCGATGCCCTGCGGATCAACGTGCAGCTCGGCTCCGATGATCGGCTTTACATCGAGGCCCTTGCACGCTTTGTAGAACGCAACGGCGCCGAACAGATTGGAGGTATCGGTCTGCGCAATGGCGCTGTGACCCATGGCAGCGGCAGACTTTGCGATCTGCTTGGGACCCATCGTTCCGTCGAGGAGCGAGAACTGGGAGTGCACATGGAGGTGGACGAACGACATAGCGTTAGAGCCTAACCCCCATCCATCCAGCGAAGGCCCATGCATCAGCAGATTCTCACCGTCGGTACTCCGGGCCGTGGCCTGCACGACATCACACGTTCCGTCTCAGAGGCGCTGCGCGGATCGGACCTGCGCACCGGGCTGTGCCATCTGTTTTTGCAGCACACCAGCGCGTCGCTGGTCATCCAGGAAGATGCCGATCCCGACGTGCTGACCGACCTGCAGATGTGGTTCGAGAGC